>CALBZH010000658.1 GCA_937889795.1 uncultured Syntrophobacteraceae bacterium
CGACCACCGAGATCTACACTCTTTCCCTACACGACGCTCTTCCGATCTGCTAGGCTTCAGGCCGATCAGGTGCCGGAGCATCGTTGTCTTGCCACACCCGCTTCGCCCCATGATGACCGTGATCTTGTTTCGTGGGATGGCAAAGCGGATGTCGTGCAGAACCTGGCGCTTTCCGTAGTGGCTGTTCAGACCGCGTACGGCGATCATGCTGTCGGAGGCCATAGTCTACTCTCCCCCATGCGGTTCGCCACCGATTCGAAAGGTGTCCTCCAATCGGGCGAGCCGAAACAGCCGTTTGGCTTCCTCGCTGAGCCCATCGACCGACAAGAGGCTTCCCTTCAGCGAAACCGCGCGCAGCACTTCCACCATGACCGCGACACCGGCCGTATCCAATCGAGCGATCTGAGAAAAATCAACGGCTAGTCGGCTGAGATCCTCGCGGCGAGCAATCCGAAGGAGCTTCTTCCTGATATCCGGAACAGTTTCACGATCCAAGACACCCTCCAGGATCACCCGGGCCTCCCCTACCGCGCTTTCCGTCACGCTCATCGCCAAGCCTTTTCGCCCTCGCCCATCCGCGTTGATCATGGCCACACTCGATCAATAACTCTCCACATCACAATGGCAGTCCTTCCGTGTGTCGGAGAACGGTCCGTCAAGCCGCAGATCCCGGCGTCCCCTTCACGAGTGCTCGGGAGACAACCTTCACCAGGGTCCAAATGGCTGAAGCGGAAAACACTCGTTCGATAGACCTGTCAAACAGAACACTGACTTTGGCAGGGAATTCATCGTCCCCCACCCACAGGAGATAGGTCAGGGGCACCCGCGGCAAGGGCCATAGCTCACCGGCCACATCGGAAGCCAGAGAATGCAGTCGCCCTCCGAGGGCCAGCACGGTATCGGCGAACCCCTTCGCATCGTTTCCGTAACGATCCAAGAGCGAGGCCACATCAAGCACGTGGCGGCCTCGGAAGTAGTGTGCTTCCTTCAAACCTTCCGGAGCCACCAGGGAGCCTTCCAGCGTCAACCCCACTTCGGCCTTGGTGAGGTAGAGCAGCACGACCAACTCCAGCATGGCGTCGCTCCGGTTCTCCCAACGACCCTCCACCAGGGTGTCCAGCCTATGGTACTCGGGATCCACACGCAGCGTTTCATTGAGAAACCGCACCATGTACCCGCCGGCTCCCAACCTTTCCACACCCGTGCTCCTGACGACCGTTTCCGGGTCTTTGGTCCGAAGGGTCTCCCAGTATTCGGGCGGAACCGAAAGGGCAGTACGATTGTGCGTCTGCGCGGCAGGCGTCTCACCCCTGCGCCGCTTCTGCATGGTTAAGAAACCGTCGCTGAATGGGTACGGACCCGAAACGAAATTTTCGCACGGGAAGCGGCCGCAATCTCGCAGACAAAAGTCGATCTGGCTCATTCGAGCACATGCCAGAATGGGACATGGGTGCCCCAAGATCCGCTCCTGGGCTTCCAGTTTTCGGTCCGCTTCCCTGCTTTTGCCGGGACCGCAGCTCGAGCACAGCTCCATCAGCCTCAGTTTGCACACATCGCAATTGACCCCACAGGCACCTGTCGCCATGATCGCTATTCCCCTTTCCTCTTCCAAGGACCGCTACTCAACCCCCGCCTCTCGAAACCACATTTCCTCTCGCTTGACAAGGGAATTTGTGCATGGATCAGACGGCTCCCCCGAAAGCCCCTCAGGACAGCGGACTCGGTCCTGTGCTCACTGTAGACGGGATGCTCCCTGTTCCAAGAACCCCCGATTTGACGGTTGACTGAGGTGTGGCAGTATGTCACAAGAAAATCGAACTGTCACTTCACGGGATTCTCATGCGCACCGCGCCTTTCCACGCTGCTCCTTGTCCCAAACTGCTTCTTGCTCCGGACGGTCCGAAAGCTCCTTGGAGTCAGGAGGAGGGATGACACAGCCACTTCCCGACTCATCCTGCGTACATGCCAAGCACTAACTGAAATGGGGTTTTTCGGACTCTCCCGCGCCGGGTTAACGAGAAGCATATCCGCTCTGCACGACGACAAAGGGAGGGGACCATGGATGAAAGATGTGAGGCCGAACTGCGCAAATTTGTTGCGCCCGAGTTCATCTACGGACCGGGAGCCATCGACCTGGCGGGCCAATACGCCAAGAACCTCGGAGTCCGAAAAGCGCTGCTGGTCACCGACAGTGGGGTCATCCAAAGCGGTTGGACACAGCGGGTTCTGGACGCTCTGAAGCTCGAGAAGATTGCATTTGAGGTTTTTTCGGAGGTTACGCCAAACCCCAAGGATCACGAGGTCATGGCCGGCGCCGATCTGTACCAGAAGCATGGCTGTGAGGCCATCATTGCCTTGGGTGGCGGAAGCCCCATGGACTGCGCGAAAGGAATCGGGATCGTCACTGCCAACAGTCAGCATATCCTCGAGCTCGAGGGCGTCGACAGGGTATCCACGCCAGGTCCACCCCTGATCTGCATTCCGACGACAGCCGGGTCCTCCGCGGATGTTTCCCAATTCGCGATCATCACGGACACGACCCGGCACGTGAAGATCGCCATCGTCAGCAAGACCGTGGTACCCGATGTGGCACTCATTGACCCTTGCACCACCATGACCATGGACCGGGACCTGACCGCCTGCACGGGTATGGACGCCCTCTGCCATGCATTCGAAGCCTACGCCTCCAACGCCAATTCCCCCGTTACGGATTTGCACGCCCGTGAAGCCGTGCGACTCATTTCACATCATTTGATCGCCGCAATCCGCGAGCCGAAAAACTTGGAGCACCGAGCCAAAATGATGCTGGCAAGCCTTCATGCCGGCCTGGCCTTCTCCAATGCCAGCCTCGGAGCCGTTCATGCCATGGCCCACAGCCTCGGTGGACTGTTGGATACCGCCCATGGAGAGAGCAACGCCATTCTTCTTGGCCCTGTTGTCGCCTACAACTATGAAGCAGCCAGAGAGCGATACAACGACCTTGCCCTAGCCATGGGGTTTGGAGGGACGTCATCGCATCTTCTCCAGCCTCTGGTGAATGGATTGGACAGGTTGCGCCATGAAGCAGACATCCACCGTGGTCTCGGAGAGATGGGCGTGAAGCTCTCCGACATCCCCCAACTGGCGGCCAACGCGCTCGATGACCCGTGCATGGTGACCAACCCCCGCAGACCGACGCAACAGGATATCGAGGCAATCTATGAAACAGCCCTCTGATAGGCGGGAAGACTGGAACGCGTTGCGCCAAAGAATCATCGGGTTGGGTGAGCGCTCGATCCAGAAGAGCTATTACCCGGAGCTCCAGCGGCGATTGGCCCAGTTAGAGCGTTTTCGCGCCTTGTTGGATCAAAGCAACGATCTCATCTTTCTGCTGGAGCACCCCTCCGGGAGTCTGGTCGATGCCAACGAGGCTGCAACCAAGAGGCTCGATTTGGATTTTGACGAACTGCGGGAAACCGGCCTTGTGCCCCTTCTATCACCAGAGGTCCGCGCTTCCGTTTCAGCGTGCCTGAACGGGTCTGATTCTTCAGACGGCTCGCCTCTCATCATCACTGCCGAGATGAGCACCAAACGGGGAAGCTCGTTCACCGTTGAAATGAGCGTCCGCCGCGTCAGGTTTGCCGAAGGCGACTACTCGGTCATCGTCGCCCGCGACGTAACGGATCGGATGAGAGCCGAATCCGCATTGCGAGACTCGGAAGAGAAGTATCGGATGGTCGTCGACAATGCAAATGACGCCATTTTTGTCCTTCAGGACGAGGTCATCAAATTCCCGAATCCGAGCACCTGCTCGATTTTGGGGTACTCGCCCTCCGAGCTTGTCTCCATTCCTTTCCTGGATCACGTTTATTCAGCCGACCGCGCCCTTGTAAGAAACCTTCATCGCTCAGGCGCTAATCGCCCAGAATCTACCGGTAATCTCTCGCTCCGCATGACCGACGCTCAAGGACAGCTCCATTGGCTCTTGCTCAACGAGGTCGCCATCCGCTGGGAGGAGCGCGCGGCGACCCTTTGCATTCTTCATGACATCACCGAGCAGAAGAAGCTGGAAGAAAGCCTGGCGCACTCTCAAAAGATGGAAGCCATCGGCACCCTTGCCGGCGGCATCGCCCATGATTTCAACAACCTCTTGCAGATCATCCACGGATTTTCCGAGCTGGAGCTGATGAACCTCTCGCATTCACCCGAGAGCACCATGGCGTTGAACCAGATCCGAGAAGCCGCTGCACGGGGTCGGGATCTCACCAGTCGGTTGCTTGCCTTCAGCCGCAAGCTGGACGCCAAGAGACAGATCTTTGATCTCAACCAGCTCCTTGAGAACCTGCGCGTGATGCTCGAGCGTACGATCCCCAAAATGATTCGAATCGAGCTTCGGAAGAGTGCGGCCCCGCAGTGCATCCACGCAGATCCGACTCAGATCGAGCAGGTCGTCATGAACCTGGCCGTCAATGCGCGAGACGCCATACCGAATGGAGGGGTGATCACGCTGGAAACGGATCACCTGATGCTGGACGCTTCCCAAGCCTCAACCTACCTGCCACTCGAGGCTGGGGAGTACACTCGGTTGAGAGTCATCGACACGGGTGAAGGAATGGCTGAAGAGACCAAGACTCGGATGTTCGATCCTTTCTTCACGACCAAGGAGGTCGGCAGAGGAACGGGTCTGGGGCTGGCCATGGTCTACGGCATTGTGAGGCAGCAGGGAGGCTCGGTTTTCTGTGACACTGCGTTGGGATGCGGGACAACGTTTGAAGTGCTCTTGCCCAGGGTGACGGCACGAGAGGAGAGCAGGCCGAAAGCAGTGGAGAAGGAACCGCCCATTGGATCGGGGACCGTTCTTCTGGTGGACGACGAATCCAGTCTCCTGGAGATGGGAGAGCAGATCCTCTCACGCAGCGGCTATGTGGTCTATCGCGCCCAGAATGGAGAAACCGCACTCCAGGTCGTCCGTGAGCACGGCGAGGCAATCGATCTCGTGATTCTGGATTTGATCATGCCGGGCATGGGAGGCACGAGATGCTTGAGTGAGCTCCTCCTGCTGCGCCCCGGGATTCCGGTGGTCATCGCCAGCGGCTACGCACAGGACAAACCGGTCGAGGAGCTCCTGGCGCTGGGAGCGTCCGGATTCATTGCCAAGCCCTATCGGATGGGCGAGCTTCTGGACGCGGTCCGGGTAGCGATTCGCCTCCGGAAATCCTAATCTTCCTCCGCGTAGCCCGCCACGCGAAGGACTTCCTCCATGGTCGTCAACCCGGCACAGACCTTCTGAGCCCCGCAGATCCTGAGCGGGTGCATCCCCTCTCGGATGCCTTGCTCCCGAATCTTGGCGAGGTCGGCTTCCCTGTTCACCCTCTGCCTCAGTGCGGGTGTCATGGTCAGGATTTCGTAGATGCCCACTCGACCCAGAAATCCTGTTTCGCGGCACTCGAGACAGCCCCGGGGCCGATACACGTACTCGGGGACCGCCATTTTCCATGGATGCACGAGGGAGCGCCAAAGATCCTCATCGACGGGCATCGTTTCCTTGCAGTGGGGGCAGAGGGTTCGAATAAGCCGCTGCGCCACGACTCCAAGCACCGTTGCCTTGATCAAGAAGTGAGGTGCACCGATGTCAAGCAGCCGGACAATGGCCGAGGCCGCGTCGTTCGTGTGCAGCGTTGAGAACACCAGATGCCCCGTAAGCGCCGCCTGGATCGCCATTTCGGCGGTTTCCAGGTCTCGGACCTCACCCACCATGATGATGTCTGGGTCCTGGCGAAGCAAGGTTCGCAGCCCACTGGCAAAATCCAGACCGATGGCCGCATGCACCTGCATTTGGTTGAATCGCGGCTCGACCATTTCGATCGGGTCTTCAATGGTGCAGACGTTCACTTCCGGACGCGCCAGCTGCTTGAGCGTCGAGTAGAGCGTCGTTGTCTTTCCCGAGCCCGTTGGGCCGGTCACCAGGATGATCCCGTGAGGCTTACCGACCATCTGCACCCACTTGCTCTGCTCACCAGGGCTAAGGCCGAGCTCGTCGAAGGTTCGAATCGTGACTTCGGGATCGAAGATGCGCATCACCAGCTTTTCGCCAAACACCGTGGGAAGTGTCGAAAGCCGGAGCTCAACCTCGCCTCCTGACGGCGCCTTGGTCTTCACACGACCGTCCTGGGGGCGTCGCTTTTCGGCAACATCCATTCTGCCCAGCACCTTCAGACGACTGATCACGGCGGACATCACGATGGTAGGCAGCTGGTAGACCGCATGCAGCACGCCATCGATTCGAAATCGAACGTCGCTCGTTTCCCGGCGGGGCTCAAGATGGATGTCGCTGGCCCGTTGGTCGAAAGCGTACTGGAGGAGCCAATCCACGATGTTCACCACATAGCGATCGTTGGCATCCAGCTTTCCAGTCCGTCCCAGCTCGACCAGCTGCTCCAGGTTGATCGAGCTGCTGAGCTGAGTGGTTTCATTGCGGTCCGCCGCGCGCTTGACCGACTCCGTCAGCGCATAAAACTCGACCAAATACCGAGAGATGTCCGCGGGGTTCGACAGGACTGTGACGATCTTCTTGCTCAGAATGCGCGCCAGCTCCTCTTCCCACTCCCGCTGAAAAGGCTCGGCTGTGGCGATGATCACCCGATCGTCCTGAACCTCCACGGGGATGATCTTGTGGCGAGCGGCGTACGCATAAGACACCACACAGGTCACGGCCGTCACATCCACCTTGAGGGGATCGATCTTGAAATAAGCGATTCCCGTCTTTCTGGAAAGCCAGTGCGTAAGTGTCTCGAGCGTCAGGAGATCATGCGGGGGGGAAGCTCGATTCAGCCGTCTGTCCGCGATCAGGATCAAAGGATGAACGTCGGCATTTTCCGTGCTGCGCTGGGCCGTTTGAGCTCGGGCAGCGTCCTTTTGCGAGAGGATGCCATCGTGGACGAGATGCTTGAGAATCGCCTCCACCGTCAGCTTCTTGGCGCGCGGAATGTGACACCCACCGTTCGGACCAATGGGTCGTTTGACCACCTCCTCGGTCACCTCGGAGCTCTCCGCCTGAATGAATGGTCCGTTGGAAATGGTCGTGTGCATGGTCATCGAGCTCATACCCCCTCTAGGCTCACTCGGCCAATCCGCTGTTTCCCGCCCCTTCGCCGGAGCGTCCGCAGCCGGACCTGCCAATGCTGTTGCCTGGCCACCCGACTTTATGGCGAGAGTTTGATGTCCAATAGGACTTGATCCTGAACGCCGTTTTCGCTTAGGTTGCAAAGAATCAGCCACCTCGGTCCCATGACCGCCATCATTGTTTTATGCTCTCGCCACGCTAACGCAAACTGGAGGTTGTCCGATGAGAAAGGCAATCGCTGTCCCGATCTTCGTCCTCCTTGCCCTGGTGCAGGGACTCGTCCAGGAGCGGCCCTCGCATGCCACTTCCATCAAGGGCTCGGAGTCCGCCGCTCACGGTTTTGACGCAGTGTCTTGCAGGATCGTAAACGGCCCTGACTCACGGCCTGGCTTCGACCAGACGAGCGGTCCTGAGATAACCGGTGAGATGCTGTTGGCGGCGGGCTCCCTTGTTCATGGACCGGAAATCCAGGCGGGCAAAGCGACGCAGGCGGCTTCTTCCCCAATCAGGGAGGTAAAGCTTCCCGAGCGCATTGGGCCGACGGAGCTTCGACGACTCATGCTGGATCTCCCGGGGACATTCGAGCTCGTCGACATTCGTCCGGCGGAACAATTTGCAGATTATTCCATCCCCGGCAGCCGAAATGTGGACATTGCCGATGCCATCCAGAATCCTTCACTCCTAACCGGAGCAGGCCCCCTCATTCTCGTCGATCGAGACGGATCCCTCGCGATGGCCGTTGGCGGCATCCTCTGCCAAAAGACTCAGCGTGTGATCAAGGTGCTCCATGGTGGATTACAGGCTTACTGGGAAGAAACGGAAAAGGGAATCATGACCGGTCAGTCTTCGGGCGGAACGGCGGTGAGCCCGGGAATCTCGGGTGGGAAAGTCCCTTCCCCTCCCCCCGCTTCGATAAGCCCTGCGGCACCCGAGGTTCAAGATGTCCCAAAGACCGCTCCGGCAGCGCCTCAAACACCCGCACCGCCGAAACCGGAAACCAAACCCAAGAGCGCAGGATGTTAAACGATGAAGAACACGACTGTATCTTCGGTGACCACCACCATGAATCCCTATCTGGCAGGGTTCCTTTTGGGGCTGACCCTCCTTGGTTCGTTCCTCTTCCTGGGGGCCGGGCTGGGTGCTTCCGGCGGGTTGGCACGCATGGCGGCTCAGATCGAAGGCGCACTTGCCCCGAGCCACACGCTTGCGTCCGAGTACTTTGGCAACTGGGGGCACACGCCGCTTCGTTATTACCTCTCGTACATGCTGCTCGGAACGTTTTGTGGGGGACTTCTGTCGGCTCTTCGCTCGAACCGCATCCAGCCTCAGCTGGAACGGGGGCGTTCGGCCTCGGCCGGGCTACGCGCGGGGCTTGCCCTGTGCGGCGGCGTCCTTGTGGGGTTTTCGAGCCGCCTGGCCCAGGGGTGCACTTCCGGACAAGCCCTCACGGGGGGAGCCATGCTGCTCACGGGAAGTCTGCTCTTCATGGTGACGGTTTTTCTCGGAGGCTACGGCGCGGCCTATTTTGTGAGGAGGCAATGGGATGATTGAGACCTTTTTTGGCCAAGGAGCTCTGTCGACCGCAAGCGCTCATCTCGCTGCGCTGGTCATCGGCGTTTTTTTCGGCTTCGCCTTGGAGCAGGCGGGGTTCGGCAGCTCGAGAAGACTGGCGGGCATTTTCTATTTCCGCGATATGGCGGTCCTCAAAGTCATGTTCTCGGCACTCGTGACGGCCATGATCGGACTCGGTTACCTGCTGGGTCTCGGCTGGATTCATCCCGATCAGCTTTACTTCATGCCCACGGTCTATGGCGCCCAGATCTTCGGAGGTCTGCTTTTCGGAGTCGGTTTTGTCATGAGCGGCTGGTGCCCGGGAACGGCAGCCGTCGGCGTTGCGTCGGGAAAGATCGACGCGCTGATCTTCCTTGGGGGCGCACTCATCGGGAGTGTCCTTTTCAACGAACTGTTTCCGATCGTGAAATCCTATTACACCTGGGGCGAGAGCGGAGTGCTCTTTGTCTATGACGCCATGGGGCTTTCGCGGGCAGCCTTCGCTTTCTGGCTCACCCTGGTGGCAGTCGGGTGTTTCTGGGGCTCGGAGTATATCGAGCGGAAGAAGAGCGGGGCGGGGCTCTATTGGAACAGCCCCTTCCTCAGGACTTTCAGCACCGCGCTCGTGCTGGCTGCTGTGGGGCTTTTCGTCGTTCCAGCGGCTCCTACCGGGACCGCCGCCTCGTTTTCCGGGGCTGGAGAGCACGCATCAAGCATGAGCCAAACAGCCAACGCAAGCCAGGAAAGCAAACTCCTCGCCACCGTCGATGCGGCTGAAGATCACGTCGAGCCCGAAGCGCTCGCAGACCTGATGTTGGCTGGAGAGCCCGGACTGCTGGTGGTGGACGTTCGAAGCCCTGAGGAATACGCCCAGTTCCACTTGCGAGGGGCCGTCCACATTCCCCTTCCCGAGCTCGCCCCTCGTCTTGCCCCAAACAAGAATGTCGGCACCATCGTCCTTTACTCGAACGGCATGACCCACCCCGCCCAGGCTCGGGACAGTCTGGCAAGACTCGGGTTTCGAAATGTCTTCATCCTGACGGACGGACTCGGTGGGTTCGCCGAAAGATGCCTCAAGCCGGTCTCTCTCAGGATGAGAGCAACAACTCCCGAACAGAGCGCCAAGATCGCGTCCTGGCGCACCTACTTTCTGCCCGCTGCCTCAGGAAGCTTGTCCCCCCCGGCGCACGCCGATACGGCCGCCCCTTTCCCTCTACCGGAACGGGGCCTCCCCGGCCTGGCTACGACCGAATGGCTCGCCAGCCAACTGGGAAAACCGGGGCTCAAGATTCTGGACGTACGGACCCAGCCCGAATACAACACGCGGCACATCCCGGGCTCCCTCTTTGTCTCTCTGGAAAGCTTCCGCGGAATCGTGAAGGGGGTTCCATCCATGCTGCTGCCAAGCCGAATGCTGGCACTCCACCTTTCCCAAATGGGTATGACTCCGTCCGACCTCGTGGTCATCGTGACGGCGGACAAGCCCCATGACGCGACGCTGGCGGGAATGGTCTTCGAACGATTGGGACACGACCGTTATGCGATCCTGAATGGCGGCTTCAACCAGTGGCTGACCGAAAACCGCCCCGTTGACTCGGTCCTGCCCGCGGTTCGGGAATCCGTCTACATGCCCCCGGTGAGCGCGGACTCGTTTACGGTGGATGCCGCCGCAGTCCTGGAGGCCGTGCAGCAGGGGGGGACGGTCATTCTCGACGTCCGCCCCGAGGACTTCTATCTCGGGAAGAAATCCGACGAAGCGCGGGCGGGGCACATCCCGGGAGCCATCAACCGACCCTTCTCCGATGATGTCGCAAAGACCGACACGATCGTCCGCTTCAAGCCCGTTCAAGAGCTTCAGGCTGCTTACGCCAAGTTGATCCCGTCCAAGGACTCACGGGTCATCATCCATTGCAGGACCGGCCACCAGGCAAGCCAGACCTTCTTTGTCCTCAAGCGGCTTCTTGGATATCGAAATGTGCTCTGGTACGACGCGGGGTGGACCGAGTGGGCAGCCCGTCCCGAGCTGCCCATCGTCGCAGCGGGTGCAAAGGCCCAATAGGAGCCACTACGCGAGGATATCCCGCAGAGCGTCGACCAGGAGTGCGCACTGTTCGTCGGTTCCGACGGTGATGCGCAAGTACTGGTCGATGCGCGGCAGGCGAAAATGACGGACGATGATGGACCGCTCGCGCAGCCTCTGAGCCAGTTCCCCGCCGTCATGTTGGGGATGACGCGCAAACACGAAATTGGCAGCCGACGGGACGACATCGAATCCGAGGGCGACCAGACTCTTCACCAGAGCCTCCCGGGTTCGGATAATGTCCGTCCGCGTCTTTTCGAAGTAGGCCTGATCCTTGATGGCTTCCGCAGCCCCGACAATGGCGAACCGATCGAGGGGATACGAGTTGAAGCT
>CALBZH010000659.1 GCA_937889795.1 uncultured Syntrophobacteraceae bacterium
GAGATATCCACTCGTGACTGGAGTTCAGACGTGTGCTCTTCCGATCTAATTGACTGCGCAGAACATTGTCGACATCGTAGGGATCGTTTTGCTTTTCGCCCCGCTGGAGCGTGAGATTGGCCCACGGCGTGAGACCGTAGGGCAGGTTGGCCCGGATGCCGAGCTCCAGTCCTTGTATCGTTACTTCTCCAATGTTGTAGACCACCTGGCCTCTCCCAGACACCGTCGTGGAGGTGATGTAGTCGTCCACGGCATAATAATAGCCGCGCACGAATGCGGTGAGAAAATCGCCTACTGCTTGCTCGTAGCTCAGCTCGCCCTGAAGCGCCTCTTCAACCTTCAGATCCGTATTGAACAGCCGGTCCCCCTTGTTCAAGTACCACCAGAAGTATTCGGGCGAGGTGGGATACCGGTGGACCACGCCGAACCGCCCCTGGAACGCCCCGCCTTTCCATGGACGCCAGGTCACGGCCACCCGGGGGTCGATGTTCTCCTCCTCGAGGCTGGTAGCCTCGGTTTGCGTCGAGAAGCCGAAGGCGTCCGGATCGATCCTGCGGGCTCTGAAGATCTCTCCCCTAAGACCGAATTCCAGGTCCACGCTCGGATGGACATGCCAGGTGTCCTGGGCGTAGAGGGCCGCATAGCTCAGGCACTTGGGCTGCCCTTTGAACCCCTGCGTGATGAAGGGTCGGAAAGCGATGGCTCGCGTGAATGCGGTTGTGTCGATAAAGGACACGCTCTGATCTCCCCATCCGTACTCGCCGTAAGTGCCTCCGGCAGCGAGCAGGTGAGAGCCCAGAGTGTATTCGACGTCGCCCAGAACCTGCCAGTTCCCGTCCTCGGCCCGGGTGGTGCGGTCGTAGATCACATCGCTGCTGTCACCTCCCTTTGTATAGGTCTCGTGCCGGTTGGAGCTCCAGAACAGGTAGCTCAATCGCGCCTGGCCGCCTTCGAATTGTCTTGACACATACGCGTTGGCGAAAAGGCTTTCGTCTTCGGCTTTGCTGCCGTCGCCCCATCCATAGGCTCCATTGATCAGGAATGATCCGATGCCGGGACCACCCAGGGCGCGGTCGGACGCCCGAGGTGCGGTCGGATCGTAGAACGGACTGTCGGGAAGGTTATAGACGGCCATGCCGGTCTTGCTGTCCGCATAGTGGATGCCGGCCCCCACCTCGAATCCCGCCGGAAGCTCGTAGGAGAGCTTCGCCGCGAAGTTGCCCCGGTCGAAATAGTTGTTTCGAAGGAAGCCGTCGGTTTGGTAATGGCTGTACGCCAGGTCCCAGCCAAGGGGTCCGATCTTCCAGCGATGAGACACGGTGGAATCCCATGTGTTGAGACTTCCGTACACGGAGCTCACGATGGTTTCGGGTTTGTCCGTGGGCTTCTTGGTGACGATGTTGAGCACGCCGCCCAGGGTGTTTCCGAATCGGGCCGGTCCGGCCCCCCGCATGATTTCGATGCGCTCCACGTCCTCGCTCGAAAGGATGCTCCACTCAACCGGCCCAGTGCCGTAGCTGCCGTCCCGCTGAATGGGGTCCCCGTCCACAAGGACGCGAAATCGCGTGTCGTCGAATCCCCGCAATCGAACCTGTCCGGATTCACTCCCGGCAAGGCCGCTTCGCCTGAGCTGGATCCCGGCTTCATTTCTCAAGGATTCCACGATGGAGTCGGAGACGGTGGGAATGTCGAGATCCTCCCGTGTCACCACATCCTGAACGTAAGACGGCACCTGGTCCTCCCCCCGAGGGGCCGTGACCAAGACCTCTCGCAGCCAGTAATCGCGCTTGTCTTTGGCGTCCGTCTCCTCGGCCCAAACTCTTTGCGTGAAGAGCCCCATCACCACCAAACCCACCATCGCCCATGTTGCCCAGCGCATTCCATTCCCCTCCGTTCGAGCGTGTGGCTCGCTCGACTATGAGATGCGTTTACCGATGCTTGTTCTGGATTTCCAATCGTCCCCAATTCCCGAGCGTCGGAGGATTCGGCCGCCGAGGCCAAGCCGGGAAGCGGACACAGCAGCAGACAAAACAAGCCTCAAGCCGACCACGAGTCTCGGTTTCACGGGCGATCTCCCTCTTCCTTCACAGGTTTGGCTTCTGTATAGAGGTGTTCCAGCGGGTCGTGTCCATCGGGGAACATCGATCCGTACGATGCAAAGCGCCCCGTGTCTCTGACGGTCACGAAACGCATGCCGCCCCGGTTGAGAAGCACCATTAACGGCTCGGCCCGGGCGGGATCGAGTCCCTCCTGTTCATCCAGGAAGCGATCATCCATTTCCAGGTGCTGCACGCGGCCAATAAGGAGCACGTATTCCTTTTCGATGTACTGCCGATGCAGGGTGCATTCGATCCAGGAGATCGGAAGAGCACACGTCTGAACTCCAGTCACGAGTGGATATCT
>CALBZH010000660.1 GCA_937889795.1 uncultured Syntrophobacteraceae bacterium
TCCAAGGATTACCTCTTCATGTGCTCGGATCCGGGCCAGGATCTCATCGAAAAGGACATCAAAAGCCACGATCTCACGCGCGTGGTCGTCGCTTCCTGCTCGCCGCGCATGCATGAGCAAACCTTCCGGGCCGCCTGCCAGCGGGGCGGGCTGAATCCGTATCGCGCCTTCCACATGGTGAGTGTCCGGGAGCAAGGGTCGTGGGTGACGGAAAGCGAGGATGAGGCCACGGCCAAAGCCATCGTGCTCGTTCGGGCGGGCCTGCTGCGGGTTACCAAACAGCATGAGCTGTTCCCAAGCCGGTTTTCGGTCAATCCGAGCACCCTGGTGGTGGGCGGCGGCATCGCCGGCATGCAGGCCGCGCTCGACATCGCAAGCTCCGGCAACAAGGCGTACCTCGTGGAGCGACAGCCGACCGTCGGGGGCCACATGCTCCAGTACGACAAGACCTTCCCGACCCTGGACTGCGCAGCCTGTATCGGCACCCCCAAGATGGTGGCCGTCGGTCAGAACAAGAACATCCAATTGATGACCAACGCCGAGGTGGAAAGCGTCAGCGGCTTCGTCGGCAATTTCAAGGTCAACGTCAACCAGCGCTCCCGCTTCGTGAAGACGAACTGCACCGGCTGTGGTGACTGTGCCAACGTCTGCCCCGTCGAGGCTCCGAACGAGTGGGACGTCGAGACGAAGATGCGCAAGGCCATCTACATCTCCTTCCCGCAGGCCGTGCCGGTTCGCTACGCGATTGACAAGAAGGACCGTGGTCCCTGTGTGCAGACCTGCCCGGCCGGCATCAATATTCAGGGGTTTGTGGCGCTGATCAAGGCAGGCAAATATTTGGAGTCCCTGAATGTCATCATGGAGACCATGCCGCTTCCCGGAACGCTCGGCCGCATCTGTCCGGCACCTTGCGAATCCCGGTGCCGAAGGCAGGAAGTGGATACGCCGCTTGCGATCTGCCAGCTGAAACGATTCGCCGCGGACCAGGTGGACTGGGCCACGCTGCCGCTTCCGGACATCGACAAGAAGCCTGAAACCGAAAAGGTGGCGATCATAGGAGCGGGCCCCGCGGGGCTATCCGCAGCCTACTTCCTTGCGAAGAAGGGCTACCACCCGACCATTTTCGAGAAGGCGCCCTTTGCCGGCGGCATGCTCCGGCTCGGGATTCCCGACTACCGCTTGCCGCCCGCGGTCCTCGAGCAGGAGATTGGCTACATCCAACAGCTGGGTGTGGACATCCAGTTGAATGTGACGATCGGTAAAGACCGACCGGTTGCGGGCCTTTTCGATGAGGGATTCAAGGCCGTCTACCTGGCCGTGGGCGCGCACCGCAGCATGAAGCTGAACATCGAGAACGAGGATGCGGAAGGCGTCCTGCATGGCATCGACTACCTCGGTCGGCTCAATTTGAAGCAGCCGGTCGAGACCGGGAAGAAGGTCGTGGTCATCGGCGGCGGCGACGTGGCCATCGACGCAGCCCGTGAGGCTCTGCGGCAAGGAGCCTCCGAGGTGAGGATGCTCTACCGGCGGAGCAGGTCGGAGATGCCGGCGGTGAAGCACGAGATCGCGGCCGCGGAGGAGGAAGGGATTCAAATCGAGCTCCTCGTGGCTCCCGTTGCGGTGCTCACGGAGAACGGCAAGGTTTCCGGGCTTCGCTGCATCAAGATGGAGCTGGGTGCGGCGGACGAATCCGGGAGGCGCAGACCCGTCCCGGTTCCCGATTCGGAGTTCGATGTCGCCTGCGACATGATCATCCCGGCCATCGGCCAACAGGTGGACAGCAGCTTCCTGGAAGGCACCGAGCGAGTGCACCTGACCCGCTGGGGCACGGTTGCGGCCGACCCGGTGACGTTCCAGACCGGTTTCCCGGGGATCTTTGCTGGCGGCGATCTGTTCACCGGTCCATCCGTCGCCGTAGACGCGGTGGCCGCGGGGCAGCAGGCCGCCATTTCCATTGAAAAGTATCTGTTGGGGGAGGAGCTCGCGGAAGATCGGCCCCCCAGGCCGAGAGGCAACGACTGGAAGCCGATTCCGGAAAAAGTGAAGCCCACGCCTCGCGCACAGATGCCCGTCCTCCCGGTCGACCAGCGCGTTCGCAACTACCGGGAAGTCGAGCTCGGATTCACCGAGGAGCAGGCTCGGGCGGAGGCGGCCCGATGCGTGGATTGCGGGGGGTGCTGCGAGTGCAAGCTCTGTGTGACCGCGTGCAAGGCCGGGGCGATCGACCACGAGATGGCCGACGCGAAGGCGACCATCGATGTGGGCTCGATCATCATCGCGACCGGCTTCGATCCCATGAATCCCGTGAGGATGACCCAGTACGGCTATGGCAAGTACCGGAATGTCTTCACGAATATCGAGTTCGAGCGGTTGTCCAACGCGACGGGTCCGACGGCCGGGAAGCTCTTGAAGCGGGATCTGAAAGACCCGATGAAGTTCACCGATCCTCCGAAAAGCGTCGCGATTCTCCACTGCGTTGGCAGTCGCGACAAGAACTATCATGAATACTGCTCCCGGACCTGCTGCATGTATGCGCTCAAATACGCGCACCTCTTGAAGGACAAGTGCGGGCACGACACGGAAATTTACAATTTTTACATCGACATGCGCTGCTTCGGCAAAGGCTACGAGGAATTCTACAAACGGGTCCAGGCCGAAGGCGTCAAGATGATCCGGGGCAAGGCCTCCTCCATCACCGAGGGTGAGAACGGAATCCTGACCGTCAGGGGTGAAGACACGCTGTCGAACCGCTTGATCGATGTCAACGTGGAGATGGTCATCCTCTGCACCGCCATGGAGCCAAGGCCGGATGCGCCCGACGTCATGCGCACGTTCGGCATCGGCATCGGCCAGGACGGGTTCTTCCAGGAGCAGCATCCCAAGCTGGCGCCCGTCTCTACTCCGACGAGCGGTGTATTCCTGGCCGGGGCCTGCCAGGGTCCGAAGGACATTCCCGACACGGTTGCCCAGGCGAAAGGGGCGGCGGCGGAATGCTTGGCCCTGAGCTCGGCGGGACAGGTCGAGATCCCGCCCATGATCTCCTCCATCGACCCCGACATCTGCGTTGGCTGCCAGCTCTGTATCGGGCTCTGCGCCTATTCAGCCATCACCTTCAACACGCGTCTCGGTATCAGTGAAAGATCGGAAGAGCACACGTCTGAACTCCAGTCACGAGTGGATATCT
>CALBZH010000661.1 GCA_937889795.1 uncultured Syntrophobacteraceae bacterium
AGATATCCACTCGTGACTGGAGTTCAGACGTGTGCTCTTCCGATCTCTCCCCCGAATCGTCTCCGGCCATCCAGACTCTAAAGTCATCATGATGACGGGGTATGCGGACAAAGACAAAGCCATCCAATCGCTCCGTTTAGGCGCCTTTGATTTCCAGGAAAAGCCGTTCGACATCGACCTGCTCTACCATACCTGCAACCGGGCCATGGAAGCTCTCGAGCGCGAGCGGAGCCTCAAGCACCTGCTCGACGAGCTGGAGCGGAATCATGCCGAGCTGCTCGCCCAGAAAAAGCGGCTCGAGCATCTCAACGCCCGGCTCCTCGAAACCAACAAGGCCTTCTCCGCCCTCGCCCGCAGCATGGATTTCGAGCGGGAGGAAATGGAAAAGCGCGTCGCGGCCAAGGTCAAGTCCGTGCTCATGCCCTCCATCAACCGGCTTCGCCAGGACCCCCTTCTCGCCAAATACGGAAGCGAGCTCGACGTCCTGGTCACGATCCTCAACGAGCTGGCCTCGGACATGGAAACCGGCGGCGGCAACATCGCCATGACGCTCTCCAACACGGAGCTGCGGATCGCCTCCATGATCAAGGGAGGCCTCAGCACCGACGAGATCGCCGACCAGCTTTTCATTTCGCCGAGCACCGTTCGCACCCATCGGAAGAACATCCGTCGTAAGCTGTCGCTGAACAGCAGCAGCTACAGCCTGAAGAGCTTCCTGCTCGCCAGGAAAAGGCCGGCTGGGAGAAAGTAGCGCGCCGCCGGCATTTCGTGCGAGCAACACCCCCCTTTTGGCTCCCCTCTCGAGGGGGGTACAAGGGGTGTTTTGTCCAGTTTCGCTCATCTGGCTGCGTCGTCGATCCATACCCATCATGGCTTCACTCGCCAGGCGAAAAGCATCCGGCCGAGGACGCATGCGCATGGACAAGCTCGCGCAGCTGCTCCAATTGGCCTCGTGTCATTCCGATGAACCTGACCCCGCAGCGTCGCGTCCTGACGCTGGATAGGTCCAAAGGGTCGTCTGCATTGGCGTCGTAGGCGATTTTGTATGGAACCCCCATTAGCTTGAAACCCAGAGGGTTCAGGAATAGGTCAAGGCGGCTTGCCGGGATTTCGGCTATCCCACTGGTAGACGTGTACTCGAAGCCGATCCCTTGCTGGCTGATGTCCGTCACGATCCCGACTGTGTCAAAGTTGGGTCGGAACGTAACAAACAAGTCGCCGCCCACTCCATAACGCCTGAACCGTCGCCGCTCGCCCGCGACTTCAGCCCCGTCCGCGAGCCCCCCCTCACGGCAGATCTCCAACCCCATAACGCCCCCCTAACCCCTGTCGCCAGACGGCAGACCTGTCGCCGCCACGGGCTCCCGGCAAGGACCCGTTCGTACACGGGAAGCCTCCTCGTCAGGAACATCAAGTCGAGAAATTGACGCGCCGTCATGGCTCCGGGATAAGGACCAGGATTCCGGCCATTCGATTTCAGTCATCGCACACTCGCCTGAGAGCAACTCGCATTCGTATGGGCAGTCACTGCTGGAGGAAACCTGGCTCGACTTCTCGCAACGCGCTTTCCACCTCATCGCCTGTTTCGACCCGCTCGTCACTTGCTGGTACAGCTCCGCCAACTCGATTCCATGAATCGCGCTGGCAGGGCTAAACGGGGTGGCCGGTGATTCAACCGGGGCCTATGTGATCAGGCCTATCAACGGTCTATACGCGGAAAACTTGAGCTCGAAAGTCAGTTCAACCGGCCCAGACAGCGTGGCATCATCTCTACAGCAAGGCGCGTCGGACCGTAAAGGAGGATTTTGAGGCGACTGAATAGGGTAAAAAGTGTACCCAATCGATCATTTTAGGCTTTAGAGCCAAATAGATAGCTTCGATGACAACATCCACCCCTTCTGCTAACCCGCGATGGCAACAGAGGCGAAGCGCGCATGACAGAGCTCGCGATTATGCAAGAATCGGGCTGGCTCAGCCGATTCGATTGAGCGATGGCGAACCGAAAAGAAAAGGGGCGGCGGATCGTTCCCGCAGCCCCTTGATTGCCTTGGCAGGCCAGGAGGGATTCGAACCCCCAACCCTCGGATTTGGAGTCCGATGCTCTAACCGTTAGAGCTACTGGCCTGTTGGGTAGCATCCATATACTGATTTCGGTCCGGTCTGTAAAGTCAAATCTCCATTGACGCTGCGGTGGACTTTGAAGACACTTCAGCGCTCTGGGGCTCTGTCAGCTTTGTTCCGCAGGGCCACCCCCGTTGACTCCTCTCCTCCGGGTTGGGGTTCGCTTGCCCGACAAAACGTCTTTGACGAAGAGACCGGGGCAATGAACGCCCATCAAGCGAGCGTGCTCCTCGGTAGATTCATGGGGTCCTCCCGTTGCTCATTCGTTTCTCCTTCATTTTGTGAAAGATAGTTTCTGAGTGGCACAGAAAATGAATATAATTGAAATTGCTTGTTGCCATATAGATGTTAGTTGGGTTAATAGTGATAACAGTC
>CALBZH010000662.1 GCA_937889795.1 uncultured Syntrophobacteraceae bacterium
CCAGCTTCAGTGGCTCCTTGTCGGTTGCGATAAGCCCGGAGGCGCCTTCCGCGAGAAGGTTGGCGTAGGCGACGCTCAGGCCGAGGGTCTTGCTGAGGGCCTTGAGGTCTTTCGATACCGACGGCTGCGTGAGGAGCACGACAAGCTCGAACGTCTTGGTCTCGCCGCCGCCGTTGCTTCCGATGGTCAGGGTGAGATCCTGGCTGTCGGTGGCAGCAAGACCGCTCACGGCAGCGTCGTTCAGTGGAATTCGGTCCAGCCCCTTGAGAGCTGCGGCTTCGTCCTGCTGGAAGGCAGTCAGGTCGGTGGCAAAAAATTCGATGTGCGCCTGTGGAAGCTTCTGGCGGGCGATAATGGCTTCATTCAGCCCGTAGGTCAGGGCAAGCTTCTGCATCTGGGGAGAAGCCTTGGCGTATCCCTGCACGAAGGCGATGCTCTTGGGGATTTCCCCATCGTAGGGGCGGATGATGAGGCCATTGCTCGGCCCGGTGTCGCTCATCATGCGCTCGAGCTGAAGATCGGTGATCACATTGAGGTTCTTTCCGAGGCCGAATTTCCGGTCCACACGCTCGATGGCGCGCTCCACGCCGGAGGAGAGGATCACTTCTTCGGCCTCGACCTCGAACACCTGGTCTTCCATCTCGAAGTTGATGGCTTCCGGCTTGCACTCGGCCCAGCACAGCGCACACCCCAGGCAGCGGCGGCAGCTCAGGCACCGCTTCGCTTCCTTGAGTGCTCGCTCCTCGTCGAAGCCCAGCTCGACCTCATCATAGTTGAGCCTGCGTGCGTCGACAGGAATTTCAATATGGTGCTGTCGGCTCCGGGGGATGTCCTGGAACTCGACGATGTAGCGACCCTTTTTCTCGTAGATCATGGTGTTTCCTCTTCAAGGCTGGAAAGCTCCGCATCAGGAGCAGCGTCTTATTTCCCCCGTTTGGCCTCGATGTAGCGAATCATGCCGTAAGCGGCCTTGCGGCCCCCGGCACAGGCCCGGATGGCGATGTCGGGACCCGTTTCCACGTCGCCTGCCGAAAAGACGCCCGGCACATTGGTCATGAACGTTTCCTGATCCACATTGAAGGTGTTCCATCGCGTGGTCTCGATGCCGCTCTCGGAATGCACGAAGCTCAAGTCGGGCCTCTGACCGATGGCGGGAATCAAGGTCTCGCCCTCGATAACAAATTCGCTTCCCTCGACGGGAACCGGGCGTCGACGGCCGCTGGCATCGGGCTCGCCAAGCTCCATGCGGAGGCACTTGAGGCCGGTCATCCTGCCATTCTCACCGATCACCTCGATGGGAGCCACCAAGTACTGGAACTTAACGCCTTCGTGCTCGGCCGCATCGATTTCCCAGGGACTTGCGGGCATTTCGGCCTTGGTCCGGCGATACACCACGTGAACCTCATCGAAGCCTTCGCGCCAGCTCACGCGCGCCGCGTCCATGGCCACGTTGCCGCCGCCGACCACAATGACGCGGCCTTTTGCGGGCCACTTCTTGCCGGCGTTGACTTCGCGGAGGAAATCGACTCCGTCCACGACGCCTTCCATATCCTCACCCTTGATCTGGAGCTTCATCCCCTTGTGAGCGCCCACGCCGATGAAAACGGCATCGTATTCCTTCATCAGCTGTTCCAACGTGATGTCCTCGCCGATGCGCACGTTGCACCGGAGCTCCACTCCGTGGGCCAGGATCCAGTTGATCTCATGCATCAGGGTCGGCGTCGGGAGGCGGTATTCCGGAATGCCGTACCGGAACATGCCGCCCGGCTCGGGAAGCGCCTCAAAGCAGACGGACTTGTAACCGGCCTTTCCGAGATAGTAGCCGGCCGTCAGGCTGGCCGGGCCCGCACCGATGAGCGCGATCTTTTCCTGGTGATACTCCTCCGGCACTTCTACCGGAGCCGTGATTTTGTTGTTGAGCTCGAAGTCGGCCACATACCGCTTGAGCGTACAGATGGAAATGGGCTCATCCACGTATTGCCGGTTGCACGCCGTCTCGCAGGGGTGCGGACACACGCGCCCGATGGAAAGGGCGAAGGGAAGGCTTTCACGAATCTTCGCGAGCGATCCGGCGTAGTCCCCGTCGGCGATCAGACCCACGTAAGACCGGATGTCCAGGTGGGCAGGGCAGGTGGCCTGGCAGATCGGCATGTCTTCCTTGAAGATGTTATACACGCCGGTCTGAGGATTGAAATAATCGATGGCCGTGCGGAAGCCCAGGCCTTCGTTGTAATCGTCGTACATGTGGATCGGGCAGACCTTGATGCATGCCTTGCAATCGTTGCACTTCTCGGGATCGACCCGAGGCGTGCGCGCCCGGATCTGGAAACGGTAACGACCGTCTTCGGCCTTGACCTTTTCAACCGTCGCGTTCGTGATGATCCGGATGTTGGGGTGGCGCCGAACGGCTTCGAGGTTGGGATCGACGGTGCCGGACCCGTTCGTGATGAGGTGTGTCTGCGGGATTCGGCCGCCGCCGAGGCTGGGGGAAGGCTCCACCAGGGTCACCTGCAAACCGGCCTCGGCCTGTTCCAGCGCAGCCGCTACACCGGCTGGGTCGCCCCCGTAAACTATCACTCGCTTTTCTGCCACAGTTGAATCCTCCAAAGACATGATGGGAGCAAGCCACCATTTGAACGCGCCAAAGGCGCGACCATTTTACGTTCCGGTCGGCAGAGGGTCAGGCCGCCTGCGGGATGAGCTCGTAGCGAGGCGAAGTGCCCTCGATCCCTGCCATGCGGACGAATCCGCGGCGCTGCAGCGCCAGCAAATAGCGGAGCACGAAGGGGGGCGGCAATTCGAGGCGCCCCGCGAGCTCCTTGGCGGCTGCGGCTCCCTTTTCGAGCTCGGCCATGATCTCGTAGGTCATGACGTCGTCCATGACGATGGTGTCCAGGGTACGCCACATCTCGTGCTCGGTGAATCGCTCGCCATATTTGTTGGACCGGTCGTAAAATTCGGTGAATTTCCCGACCACCCAGCGAAGCTTTTCCTTGGCCAGGGCGGTCTTGGCAACAAAGAGCTTGTCTCTGAGCTTGGGCAGCGGCACGCGGTCGCCTGTCCCGAGTGGACCCAAGTCACGCATGGACTTGGCGAACGCATTGACCAAAGCCACGAATCGGTCGCCTTCCGCGCCCGAGCACTGGACGAAGGAGACCCGATCACGATTGAGACCTACCGTGTCAAGCACGCGGGCCGCCATCTCGATCTTGACCTTGGCCTGATAGTTGCCGGATATGTAGTGACAATCCCCGAAATGGCAGCCCACCACCATCATGCCGTCCGCGCCTTGAATGAAGGCATCCGCCACCATGGTGGGGTCCACGCGCCCCGTACACATCACGCGAATGATGCGTACATCCGTCGTATATTGCATCCTGGAAACTCCAGCGAAGTCCGCAGCGGCGTAACCTCACCAGGTGCAGCAGAGGACCAGGATCTTCGGAGTAAAACTGGTCATTCTGTTTCCTCCCCCCTCACGATGTATGTCGATTTCATCCAACGACAGCGATGGATATGCATCAGGCACTCAAGAACGCCCGTATCTGCTCACCCACTTGATCATCCGTGTACGAATTGATGGACAGGGCATGCTGGTAGCATGTTGCCGCACAGACGCCACACCCCTTGCATGCAACCTCGATGACCCGGACCTTGCGCCCTTTTTCCGTCCTTACGATTTCAAGGGCTCCATAGGGGCACAGCGCCACGCACAAGCCGCAGCCGCGGCACGCATCCTCGTCCACGAGGGTGGATACAATGGGCTCAACCGTCATCACGCCCTTGGAGAGCGGAATCGAAGCTCGGGAAGCCGCACCAAGCGCCTGGGAGATCGCCTCGCGGACGGTCGCCGGGTAATGGGCGTTGCCGCACAGGTAGACGCCGTCCGTGGCAAAGTCGAGCGGTTTGAGCTTGACGTGGCCTTCCAAGAAGAACTTGTTCTCATCGAGGGAAACGCGAAGCTGCTTCGAGATGGTCTCGTTGTCTTCCCCGGCGATGAACGGAGTGGAAAGGACGACCAGGTCCGACTTCAGGGCAAGCTCGCGGCCGAGGCGCTGGTGGAAGACCTTGACGACGCCGTTCTCGACGACCGGCACCTGACTCAGGTCGTAAGAGACGAAAAGAACCCCCAGCTCCCTGGCATGCTGGTAAAGGGCTTCGTTCTCCGTTCCGTAGGCCTGGATGTCGCGGTACAGGATGTGAACCGTGGTGAACGGGCTTCGCTCCTTGATCTCGATCGCGTTCTTGATGGCGACCATGCAGCAGACGCGCGAGCAGTATTTACGCTCTTCGATGCGTGCTCCCGCGCACTGGATCATGACGACATGCTTGGCTTCAAACGTGCCGGCCTTGAACCGCTCTTCAAGCTCGAGCTGGGTGATGACGTTCTTGCCATCGTAGCCATACAGGCCGGTTGGCTTGAGGACCTGGGCTCCCGTCGCCACAATGATCACGCCCACGCCGAATTCATCCTGGACACCGTTGGTGGTCGTGGTCACTTTGAAGTTGCCGATGTAGCCCTGAACTTCCTTGACCGTCGTCGAGGTGAGAAGGCGGATGCTGGGGACCTTCTTGACGAGCTCGGCCTGCTGCGCGGCAAACTTGGCCGCATCCAGGTTGGACGGGGCGAGCTTGTCGAGCTGGAGCAAAAGACCGCCAAGGGTGTCTGCCTTTTCGACCAGCGTGACCTCATAGCCTCGGTTGCCGAGGGCCATCGCGGCCGTCATGCCGGCGATGCCGCCGCCGATCACCATGGCTCGTGGATCCATCTTGGACTCGATGTTCTGCTTGGGCTCGAGCAGTGCCGCTTTGGCGACGCCCATTCGGATCAGGTCGCGTGCCTTGTTGGTGCCTTCGTCGCGCTCCTGCATGTGCACCCAGGAGCACTGGTCCCGAATGTTCACCATCTCAAACAGGTACGGGTTGAGCTCCGCTTCTTCGCAGGTCCCTCG
>CALBZH010000663.1 GCA_937889795.1 uncultured Syntrophobacteraceae bacterium
CGACCACCGAGATCTACACTCTTTCCCTACACGACGCTCTTCCGATCTGTCTTTCGCCGCGGGGGTTATCGCTCGTCAGAATAACCAGGTCTCCCCAACGGGTTGCCATCTTGCCCATGAGGGGGCGCTTGCCACGGTCCCTGTCCCCACCGCATCCGAAGACAACGATGAGCCGGTTGTGGGTCATCTCCCGGAGACACTCGAGCGCCTTTTCCATGGCGTCGGGCGTGTGCGCGTAGTCCACAACCACGGAAAAACCCGCATCGGGTGGCAAGGGAACAGGCTCGAGCCGGCCGTCGACCGACGTCACCGCGGCGAGTCCCCGTGCGACCTCATCCATATCAAGACCGAGCGCAAGGGCCGTCGTCGCCGCTGCAACGAGGTTGTACAGGTTCAAGCGGCCGATCAACCGAGATTGTAGCTGGAGGGGGCCTTTCGGCGTCGATAGGATCGCCTTGATGCCTTCGGGTGTGAGCTCCGCCTCGGACACCCAAACAGCAGCGTCCCGGTTCTGGATTGAGTAACTCCAGCAATCGCTCTTTAGCAACTTGATCAGATGCTCTCCGTATGGATCGTCAGCATTGACGACCGCGATTCCCTTGCCCCTTTCATCGCACCGCACGTATTCCGTAAACAGCCGTGACTTGGCGTTGAAGTATTCTTCCATGGACGCGTGGAAGTCCAGGTGATCCTGAGAAAGGTTCGTGAAGACGCACGCATCAAATCCACACCCTTCCACCCGCCCCAGAGCCAACGCATGAGAAGAAACCTCCATCACCACGTGCGTCACCCCGACTTTACGCATGTCCATGAACAGGCATTGGAGATCCAGGGATTCAGGGGTCGTCATGGGCGCCTTGCGCACAGTCCCCGCCCATCGGTACGCCAACGTACCCAAGACTCCCACCGAATGGCCCGCACTTCGGAGAATGGACTCGATCAGCAGCGAGGTGGTCGTCTTTCCGTTGGTTCCCGTGATACCGACCAGACGAAGCTCCCGCGCCGGGTGGTCATAATAGTTGGCGGCGAGATGTGCAAGCGCTTTTCGACTGTCTGCCACCTCAATCACGGCGGCATCATGGATGCGGGGTAGCGGCACATCGGCCACCACTGCGATGGCTCCCCGACTCAGGGCGTCCTTTACGAACTGCCCTCCGTCCTGCTTCGTTCCCCTGATGGCGACGAAGAGAAAACCCGGCTCCACTCTGCGACTGTCGTAGGCAATCCCGCTTACGGTCAAACCCATGTCTCCCCGTTGGGTCGTCGTGTCGATGCCTGCGAGAAGGTCCCCGAGTCTTCTAGTCATATCAATCGCCTGAAATGAGGTTCACTGGGCCTCGCTGAGAACGAGCTCGACGGTCGGCTTCGGATCTAGGGGTGTGCCCGGCTCAGGCCGTTGGCTCACTACCCGCCCGCTTCCATGGACCTTGGGTTGGATCCCCAAGGCAACCAAGTGCTGGAGCGCCATTTTGAGGCTCATGCCACCGAGATCCGGCATCATGCCTTCGGCCACGGGAATCTCCATCCTGGATCCTCCCCTGGAATGCTGCGCTTCGCTTGGTCCAGCACTGACAAGGCGGAATGGTACCGCCGGTCCATTTCCTTTATAGGAAGGGGAAACCCCCATGTATGGCAATACCTTGGTCGCAATGCTTCGAAAAACCGGCGCCGCAACGACGCCGCCGTAAATCGCTCCGTGCGGCTCATGAATGGCAACGCTGATGGCTAGTCGCGGCGATTCCGCCGGCACAAAACCGGTGAACAGGGACGTGTACTTGTCCGAAGCATACCGCCTGGTCGCCGGGTCTAGCACCTGAGCCGTGCCCGTCTTGCCGGCCGCCGTGTAGCCGTCAGGGTTGGCGTTGACTCCAGTTCCGCCCTCTTGCGTCACACCTTTCATCATATCACACACGATCCGGGCCGTCTTCGGGTCGAGGACTCGCCGTCGGCCTTCAGTTACGATGGCCTTCACGGTCTGGCCCTGCGCATCTGTAATCTCGTGGGCGATTCGAGCCGGGTTCAGCTCACCACCGTTGGCAAGACAGCTGGTCGCCAGGGTCAATTGAAGCGCCGTGACACCGATCGACTGTCCGAACCCTGTCGTAGCTAGGTCAATCGGTTGCCACTTCTTCCAATGTCGCACCTGCCCTTTCGACTCTCCCGGCAGGTTAATGCCTGTGAAGTCCCCGAAGCCAAATCCCCTGATGTAATGGAAGTACCGCTCGCTTCCTAGCTGGAGTGCGATCTTGCTTGCGGCGATATTACTGGAGTGCTTGATGACGTCGGGAAGGGTGAGCCAACCGTACGGATGAACATCATTGATGGTGTGCCCGGCCAGCATGCATTTTCCATTTTCACAAAAGATCTTGTCACGCTCGCGGATTCTTCCCTCCTGCAGGGCGGCACCCACCAGGAAGACTTTGAAGGTCGAGCCAGGCTCGAAATAATCCGTGATGGCCCGGTTACGCCACTGATCTGCTTTCCCGCGATCGACCAGATTAGGGTCAAAGAGAGGGTAGTTCGCAATGGCCAGTACCTCGGATGTGCGCGGATCCATGACGACGACCTCTCCGGCCTTGGCCCGATACTGTTGCACGATTTTCTCGAGCTCGTATTCCGCCACATATTGGATAAACGCATCGAGAGTCAGTCGGACTCCAAGGCTTTCACTGGGCTCGGGAGGAGGACTCGAATCCATCCAGATGGTCTTTTTGATTCCGTCTCGGAACTGCCCAACCGTCATCGGGTCCTGACGGAGGAGCGAATCGTACTGCTTTTCGATGCCCTCCAATCCTGCCCCGTCCAGCCCCACGAACCCGATGGCCTGACCCCCAATCTGACGAAGCGGGTAGAACCGTTTGTACTCGGTGATAAAGTTGAGCCCCTTCGCCTTCAATGCGCCAACCTCCACCGCCTGCTGGTCGGTTAGCAATCGCTTCACCCAAACGAACTGACGGTTTGTGCTCAGCTTCTTCTCAACGACGGCTCGCGGTATCTCGAGGATGGAAGCAAGCTGGCCGGCAAGCTGCCTGATCTTCTCTTTTTCGATCTGCGCGGGGTCGGCGAAGAGGGAGTACTGGGGCACCGAGAAGGAAAGCAGGCGCCCATATCGATCGTAGATCGAGCCGCGGTAAGCGGGCACCTTGAAGGTCGTTTCCGCCTGGTCTCGAGCCTTTTCCAGCCACTTGTCGTGGTTGAGCACCTGAAGGAAAAAGGCCCGGCCAGCAACAGCGCACATGCTGCAGATGACTACCACGTACGCCATGGTGTGGCAGAACCAGAAACGAGTGTTCAGGTGGTTCCTCGACTTGCGGCCGTCCATCGCTGGATTCCCTTCTATTGCACCGCCTTTAACGGACGATAACCTTTTGATCCGGACGGGGCGGCGCCAGACCGAATTGATTGCGCCCCTGTTCTTCCAACTGAAATGGATCCTGGAATTGACAGCATTCCAGGCGGAGCTTCCGCTCGAATGCCAAAAGCTCCTCCTGCTGCTGGTAGAGCTTGGCCAGCCGATATCCGTTCTGGATCTGTCTCATGTACAGCCAAACGTAGAAAATCGAAGCAACCGCGAAGAACACGCCCAAAACGATGTTCAGCAAAATCCATCCTCTCAGGCTGGACACCTCCCGCTGCGTCTTGGGGTTCTGCGAGTCGCTGGAAGTGCTCATGGAGTCACATCCTTTTCAGCTCTGGCGTTAAGCTCGCCTTCTTGCGCTTGGGCACACTTCTGAACGGCCCTGAGCTTTGCGCTTCTCGCCCTGGGATTGAGCTCGATCTCCTGTTCCGTGGGTGTCACGACCTTTCTCGTGAGCAATCGAGCCCGTTGTTGGCGCGAGCACGTGCAGCGAAGCTCTTGGGGAGGACATTGGCATCGGGCTGCCCACGCTTTGAAAGCACGCTTGACAAGCCTATCTTCCAGCGAATGAAACGAGACAATGCTCAAACGGCCATTCTCTTCGAGAAGGTCCAGGGCGAAGCTCAAGAATTTCTCCAGACTCTCCAATTCGAGATTCACGGCCAGGCGCAGTGCCTGAAAGGTCCGCGTTGCCGGGTGAATGCGGCGACTGTCCGCCGAATGGGGCACCACACGCTTAATGAGCTCGGCCAATTCCATCGTGGTTCGAAACGGAGTCAAGGCCCGGTGAGCCACAATCGCCCTCGCGATCCGGCGTGCCCACCGCTCCTCGCCAAGCCCATAAATCACGTCGGCAAGATCCTTTTCCGCCCAGTGATTGACGAGGTCCGCAGCGGTTCGGCAGGCGCTTCGGTCCATGCGCATGTCGAGGGGACCGTCCCGCATCAGGCTGAAGCCCCGATCAGGCTCGTCCAACTGCACACTGGAAACACCAAGATCCAGGACCATACCGTCCACCTTCTTCCACCCGATCTCGCCGAGCACACGTGGAAGGTCCGCATAGCTCGCATGAACCAGACAAACCCGTTCTCCGTAAGCGGCGAGCCTGGAGGCGGCCCGCTCGATCGCTGACGCATCCCAATCCATTCCAAGCACCCGCCCATCAGGTGCCGAGCACTTCAGGATGCGCTCCGTATATCCGCCCCCTCCCAGGGTGCCATCCACATAGCGGCCGCCGGGGCGACAAGACAGCATGCCGATGGCTTCTTCGAGCAAAACAGGGATATGACTTGGCTCTGGGTTGACGCTCATGGCATTAAAGCCCGAGACCCGTTACGCCTCCC
>CALBZH010000664.1 GCA_937889795.1 uncultured Syntrophobacteraceae bacterium
GGCTCCACGATTTGTGCGGCAACGATCGTATCGCTCTCGTGAAGACTCGGGGACTCCCTGAGACATTGAGGATTGAGCTGAGAATGCTGAACGAATTGCCTGACGGAAGAGTGCTGATTGTTGATGACACCAAGACCAACATTGACATCCTGGTCGCTGCGCTGAGAAATGAGTGCCGAATCAGCGTCGCAACAAGTGGTCCGACGGCTTTGGCGCAGTTGGATCGCAACCCGCCCGATCTGATTCTACTCGACATCATGATGCCCGGGATGGACGGGTATGAGGTGTGCTCAATTCTCAAATCCAGGGAAGACACTCGCGCGATCCCAATCATCTTCATCACCGCTCTGAACGAGGTCAGGGACAAGTCGAAGGGGTTCGATCTGGGTGCGGTGGACTACATCACCAAGCCATTCGAGATCGCCGAGGTCAAAGCGCGGGTCCGAACGCATCTCTCCTTGCGACACGCCATGCAGGCTCTGGCCGATCAGAATCGAATCCTGGACCAGAAAGTGGCGCAGCGGACCGAGGATCTCCGTAGCACACAGCTCGAGATCATCTATCGATTGGGGCGAGCCGCGGAATACCGCGACAACGAGACCGGGCTGCACATCAAGCGCATGAGCCATTTCTGCAGGGCCATCGCGGCAGCCCTCGACTGTGACGACGACTTCTGCGACCTTGTCTTTCACGCCAGTCCCATGCACGACATTGGGAAGATCGGCATCTCCGACACGATCCTGCTCAAACCCGGACGTCTGGATGCGTCGGAATTTGCCCTCATGAAGACCCATGCCGCCATCGGGGCTGAAATTCTGTCCGGTCACGATTCTCGGCTGCTCGAAATGGCTTATGTCATCGCGCTGACGCACCACGAGAAATGGGACGGCTCGGGCTATCCACAAGGGCTTTCCGGGGAGGATATTCCTCTGGCCGGACGGATCGTGGCCGTTTGCGATGTTTTTGACGCTTTGACCTCCAAGCGCCCCTACAAAGAGCCTTGGCCGCTCGAAAAGGCGCTCAATGAAATAAAGGCCTGCAACGGCACTCATTTCGACCCGAAAGTGGTCAATGCTTTCTTCAAGGTCTTGCCTGAGGTCCTGGGGATCAAGGAGCATTTCGGCGAAGACGACGGGGTGCCGATATCCTTGCAAAACGTGGCGGGAATGGGGGCATCCTTGGGGTAGGCCGATTCGGTGACGACCAGGTTGCTCACCGAGGAATCTCGTTGCGGCGAAACCTATTCTAACCAGCCGTACGATGTCGTCAGGAGCGACACCGGAATCAATCACTACCGGCATTTTCCGATTCCGACCCTCGACAAGCGCTCCATGTTATGGAGGTTTTGAAGGCCCGCGGAGCCTTCCGAGTGGACACGGGCAGCGACCGGTGTGAGTGGAGAGCAAGGTGATTGACGAGCGGAACGTCGTGACGGATCAGGAGGTGCTTGACCAGAATGTGGCGCATAAACAGGCTCCCTGCGAGCTGGCAGAGCACTCTGCGGCATCTCCACCCTCGTGCCCCTATCCGCGCGAAGTGACGTCCTTCAAATCCAAGCTCAACCTGTCGTTCGTCTGTGTCGGTGTGTTGGCTCTTTGCACCGCCCTGGTGGCTCTCATTGCCTTTCATCAGCTGGGTGACGCCATCGACAAGCTCGAGGGAGAGGCTCTGCCCCGCATGGCCACCGCCATGCGTCTCTCGGAGCGAACGGCACTCCTTGCGGCATCGGCACCAGTTCTGGCGGCTTCCGAAGATCAAGAGCAGCTGGAGGAGCACAGCACCCTGCTTCATTCCATTCTCTGGGAGATCAACGCGAGCATCGATCAGTTGGCGGCGGCCGCCAGCAGTCCTCACGTCTCGGACATTCGCCGGCACGGCGAGCGGATGGCGCTGGTCCTTGACCAGCTCAAGGAAGCCACCCAGGTCATGCTGGAGCTGAAGAATCAGCGCTCTCAGACGCTGGCCAGCGTGAGAGAGGTTCAGGAAAACTTCACCAGTGCCCTCAGTCCCGTCGTCTACGGGGCGAAAGCTTACACCAACCTCGAGGCGCGTCGCGCCGTCACCCGGAACAAAGCACGCATTCGTGAATACGTGGATGCCGTCGTCTCGTCTCCGTCAACGCCAGTCAAACGGGATCAGCAGCGGCCGCATGAAACCTCGGACGCGATGCAAGCGGCGGTGGAGGCCAGCACCTCTCAATTCGTCGAAGACGCCATCAAAAACATCGGCTCTGCTTCGGACATCAAAGCCGAGGGCAATTTCATCCTGGGGATTCTGGCCACCGTTTCAGACGTTGAGGACCCCAAGAGCGTGATCACACTGCAGAACCAAGTGAGGACGTCTCTTGAATCCTTTCGAAACGCCAGGCTGCTTTTTGACAAAAGCGACCTGGCCACGCGCAACCCGATCCTGGCCGACACCTTAAGAAGCTTGGAGCTCAGACTGCAAGACCTCTCGACCGGGGAGAAGAACCTGTTCCGGACCTGCACGAAGCTTTTGGAGGTCAACGAGGGCATCAAGCAGAGCTTCGCGGAAAGCAGGGAAATCGCTTCCTTCATGACCCTGCAGGTGGATGATCTCGTCGCTGCCGTTCGAGAGTCCATGTCCGTTCTGAAACTGGAGATGGTTGACAAGAACCGCAAGCAGACCATTCTGCTCATCTTCGTCTCTCTTGGAAGCCTGTTCATGATCGGGCTCATCGGGTTGATTACCGTTCGGGTGCTGGACCGGTACGCGTTCGACTTGAGGGTCGCCAAGGAGCGAGCGGAGCAGGTCAAGCAGGATCTGGAAACGACCAACGAGGAGCTGAAGGCAGCCATGGAGCGCTCAAACCTCCTCGCAGTGAAGGCGAACGAAGCGAATTTCGCGAAAAGCGAGTTTCTGGCCAACATGAGCCACGAGATCCGAACTCCAATGAACGCCATCATCGCCATGACGGATCTGACGCTGCTTACGGATTTGACGCCCAAGCAGACCGAGTATGTTTCACTGGTGGCGTCCTCCTCACGCTCCTTGCTGAGACTGCTGAACGACATCCTCGATTTCTCCAAAATTGAAGCGGGCAAGCTCGAGCTCGAGATCGCGGATTTCAGCTTGAGAGACTTGATAGAGGATTTGTCCGACTTGCTTATCGACAAGATTTCGGCGAGAGAGATCGAGTTGGTGATCGAGCTGGCCGAAAACGTTCCTGGATTTATTTCCGGGGATTCCCTGCGCTTGCGGCAGGTCCTGCTGAATCTGATGAGCAACGCCGCCAAGTTCACGGAAAAAGGGGAGATACACGTCAGCGTCGAGAGACGAGAGCCGGTCGGTGAAGGCGTCGAGCTGCTGTTTTGCGTCCGCGATACGGGGATTGGAATCCCGCGGGAAAAGATCGATTCTCTTTTTCAGGCGTTCACGCAGGCGGATGGATCCACGACGCGTCGTTACGGGGGAACGGGGCTCGGCCTGGCCATCTCGAAACGGATTGTGGAGCTGATGGATGGAGCCATTTGGGTGGAAAGCACCGAGGGGGAGGGGAGCTCCTTCAGGTTCACAGCGCTTTTCGGGCGATCCGCCATCCGTGGTCCTTCGGCGCGCAAGCTGCCGCCGTTCTTTCGCCACACAAGGATTCTGGTCGTAGACGACAACCGGGCCTCCCTGAAGGTGGTGCGCCGCATGCTGGAATCTTCGGGGATAGACGTCGAGACGGCCGCGAGCGGGTCAGAGGCCATCGAGGTGCTGACACGGGCAGCGCAAACGGTGGACACCGCAATAATGCCGGACTTGCTGATCCTCGATTGGCACCTGGGGGACATGAACGGGGAAAGTGTCCTGGAAAGGATGAGGTACAATCTTGATCTGCAGCATATCCCCGTGCTGCTGATGACGCCATTCAGGCGCGAAGACGAGGAAATCGGTCCAGCGACCCTCGGCGTTGATGGCTTGGTGATGAAACCGGTCAAGCAGAGTGACTTGTTTGATTCGATCGTGAATCTGATTGGAGGAGTCGTCCTCCGAAAGGAGAATCGAGGACGGGGCGAGAGGAGAGCGCCTGTCGCACGGCGAGACAGCGTGCGAATTCCGGGGGTCGAGGTCCTGGTGGTCGAAGACAATCACATCAACCAGCAGGTCGCACGGGAGATCCTGAACGGAGTGGGCGCCGTCGTTCAAACTGCGGACGATGGCTTGAGCGCGATCAAGAAGCTCCATGAAGCCGCCTTCGATGTCGTGCTGATGGATGTTCAGATGCCGGTGATGGATGGTCTGAGAGCGACACGAATGATCCGGTTGAACCCCGCTCTCCGTGACCTGCCCATCATCGCGATGACCGCCCATGCCATGCAGGGGGACCGTGAGCTTTGTCTCGAAGCCGGCATGGATGACTACATCGCGAAGCCGATCGACAGGCGGGAGCTTCTGGTCACCCTCGGAAGATGGATCAAGCCGAGGGACCCGAGTTTTTCCTTGGAAGACGATGTTGTCGATCTGCCGGACCGGGAGGTGCCGTCGGTTGTGTCAATCCTCAAGGAGGCCGGAGCCCGGGCAGGGGTAGACGTGGAAGAGGCATTGGAGCGGTTCGGTGGGGATGAGGGTCTCTTTGAAAAGTTGTTCAGCAGTGTCCTGGATACAATGCCGACGATGATTCCGGAGCTTCGGGACGAGCTCAAGCGGGGAGACAGGCAGAATGCCGCGAGGCTGGCCCACACGATGAAGGGCGTTGCCGGCAACCTGTCCGCAAAGCCTCTGTTTGAGGCGGCTCGAGAGCTGGAGCAGATTATCCGGAATGGGGAGGAATCAAACCTGGAGCAGTCGATCTATAAAGTGGATGCGCTGCTCGGGGGACTGCTGGAATTCTGCCGGGACGCCCTCGCCTTCCTCAAAGATATCCCTGAGCCCAATTCTCCTCATGTCGATTCTGGGACCGTCGACTCAGACCGACCTGCAATCGGTCCATCACTTCCCGAGTCGATCTTCCTCGATCCCGTGAAATCATCTGCCACCAGCGGCTGGTCTGAAAATCCGGAGCGCGAAAACGGGCGAATCGAGCAAGCTCTCGCGGACTTGACAACGCACATCAAAAATTGGGACCCGGTAGGGTCGGAGCAAGCCCTGTCTGACCTGAAGTCCCTCCTCGCCAAGACAGGTCCTATACCGCATCTTGAACAGCTCGCGGCACGCCTCGACAATTACGATTTCGACGGGGCGGCCCATCTTCTCGAAGACCTGGCCCAGTCAATCGGCCACCATGGCGACGCTGCTCAATCATGAAGGCTTCACGGATTGATCCGGCCCATGGCTGCTCACGCGCGGCTCGGCGCCAGTCTCCAGAAGGTATTCCGACGTGATGAGAAACCGCCATCGGTCCTGACCTTGGAGCTCCAGCACGCGGTCATGGTAACTCAGGATGCTGGTGCGATGGCCGACGCTGATGTAGCGGATGCCGAGCTTCTTCAGCTTCCCGTAGAGATTGCCCTCGTCTTGCATGTCCAAAGCGCTGGTGGCTTCGTCGAGAACGGCGAATCCCGGATGATGGATGAGCAGACGGGCAAACGCGAGCCGCTGCTGCTCACCCAGGGAGAGGACATCCGCCCAATCCAGCTCCACGTCGAACCCCCCCACGCGCTCAGGGAGGCTCTCGAGTCGGACCGTCCGCAGAGTGGCTCTCAACTCTTCCTCGGAAACCTCGCGGTCAAGGCGGGGATAGAGCAGCTGATCCCTCAAGGTTCCAAGCAGCATGTAAGGTTTTTGCGGCAGGAAGAAGACACGTTCGAGCGGCGGCCGCTGAACCACGCCCTCGCCCTGGGTCCACAATCCGGCAATGGCCCTGAGCAGTGAGCTCTTGCCCACGCCGCTCTGGCCGACAATGGCCAGAGTCTCCGTCCGCTCAAGCGCCACCGTCAGGTCGCGAAAAAGGGCTCGCATTCGGTTCGGGGTGAGCAGGGTGAGGTGGGAAAGGGCGAATTGGTCGGATTCTTCGGATCGGATACCCGGAAGACGCTCGTGATCGGGCGCCAATGCGTCCGAAAAGGTCGAGAGACGCTCCACACCGGCGGCGAAGCTCGTGATCTGCTCGATTTGGGACACGATGAGCGAGAGGGCCTTGTTCACCTGCATGAAGGCGAAATTGGCCTGCACCATGTCCCCGTATTCGATCTCGCCGCCGAAGTATTTCGGGAAGAGGACGAGGAATGGGAGGACAACCGGAAGGTAGTCGTAAGCGGTTGTAAAGAAAGATAGGTTTCGCTGCCATCCGATCAGCAGACCGAGATCGGAAGAG
>CALBZH010000665.1 GCA_937889795.1 uncultured Syntrophobacteraceae bacterium
TGGTGGGTGCTTTCCTGAACGAAACGAAGCATTCCGGAAGTGCTCTGCACCTTGTCTGCCAAGTCGCGCACTTCGGGACGGCATTCGGGATGAGCCAGGAACAGTGCCTCGGGGTGAGCCTGCTTTTGGGTCATGACCTCATCCACGGTCAGGTTGTGGTGGTAAGGACAGTAGCCGCTCCAGTATAGGATCTCCTTGGCGACATGGCGAGCCGTGTACCGGGCCAAGTTCTGGTCCGGGGCCATATAAACGCGCACCGCATCCTCAAAGGATCCGACCACCCGAATGGAGTTGGCAGACGTGCAGCAGACAGAGCTTTCGGCTTTGACCGCAGCTGTGGAATTCACATAGGTCACAACGGGTACACCCGGATGCGTCTCCTTGATCCGGCGCACGTCGTCCGCCGTGATCATGTCGGCCATGGGGCAGCCGGCGTCCAGCCTAGGCAGGAGGACGGTCTTGTCGGGATTAAGAATGGCTGCGGTCTCGGCCATGAAGGAAACACCGCAGAACAGGATAACCGCGGCGGAGGTGGAAGCAGCCCGCCGGCTGAGCTCTAGAGAATCGCCGGTCATGTCGGCGAGGTCCTGAATCTCCGGGGGCTGGTAGTTGTGAGCCAGGATGATAGCGTTGCGTTCAGCTTTCAGTCTAGAAATCGCTTCGATAATACCCGGTTCCATGAGTGTCCCTATTTCGTGTTCAGCTTGTTACGCAGTTTCTCGATCTCCTCACGCGGGATTTCTCTGCCGTTGGTGTCAAGGACCGTTGCTCCGGCCGGAATGTCGAGCTGAAACAGCTTTGAATCCAGACTCGGATGGGCCCTCTGCGTATCAAGGGCAATCCGGTTCGTGTTGCCCAAGGCATCATGGCTCTCGATGGAGGTGATCTGGTAGGTTTGCAGGTCGATGGTCAGATAGAGAAGCCGAATGCTTGGGTCTTCCTTTTTCGGTACCAATTTGAGGACAGAGGCCACTTTGGTCGACTGCCTGCCATCGAGAGAGACGTCGAAGTGCTTTCGGAGCTCAACCATTCCCTCAAAAAAGGTCTGGGCCAGGGGCGTGGAAAAGAAGGCCTTTGAATCAAACAGCGAGATCTGGTTCTCCGCCGGCACATACAGCCAGGCGAGGTTCTGGTTGGCAACGAAGACCTGTTCTTCAGGCTTGTAGTACTCCCAGTGCATCTGCCTGGGCTTCTGGTAGTAGAGCACCCCGCTGGCTTCCGAAGTGACGGTCCCGGCCGCCGCGGAGGACGTCCACTGCTTGAAAGTCGCGGTGAAGGCCTGTGTTTTCTGATAGTAGGCTTCGGTCTTCTTCAAGATTTCATTCAAGGAGGGCGGGGGCTCGGCCAGAGCGGTTGCGGTTGGTGCCAAGCACACGGCGCAGGTGAGCCCGATGAGCATCCATCTTGATGCTTGAGTCATCATGGTCTTATTCTGTCCAGATTGAGCGTTGATCAATGTCTGCCGCCGATGACTTCACGCGGCTTCACGCCATCGGAAGTACTGACAATCCCTTGTTGTTCCATCATTTCGATCATTCTGGCTGCACGGTTGTATCCCACCCGCAGCCTCCTCTGCAACATGGAAATAGAAGCCTGTCGGGTTTCCCTTACGATTTGAATGGCTTCCTCATACTTTTCGTCCACTTCCTCGTCGTCGACCTCGTCGGACGTCGCCGGCTCATGGAAATCCACCCGCTCGGCAAGGGGATCTTCCAGAAGCTTCTGGGAGCGCCAGAACTCCGTGATCTGCTGCACTTCGTTGTCGGAGACGTATGCCCCATGAATTCGCTGAAGCTTCGCGGTTCCTGGAGGCAGGAAGAGCATGTCTCCCATCCCCAGAAGGCTTTCGGCACCCGATCCGTCCAGGATGGTCCTGGAGTCGATGCGAGATGAAACCTGAAAGGAAATGCGTGTTGGAACATTCGCTTTAATGATGCCGGTGAGAACGTCGACGGAAGGGCGCTGGGTGGCGAGGATCAAGTGTATTCCTGCGGCCCTGGCCATTTGAGCCAACCGGGTGATGGATTCTTCCACCTCACGGGAGGCCACCATCATGAGGTCCGCGAGCTCGTCGATGATGATCACCATGTAAGGCAGGTGCCGGTGGACGAGCTGTCGGCCATTGGAGTCCTCCCCTGCTTCGGGGGGCTCCGCGGGCTTTTCCTTCGACTTTTCCTTGGCCAGCGCGCGATTGTACCCTTCGATGTTTCGAACGTTCTTTTCCGCAAGGAGGCGGTAGCGCAGCTCCATCTCCTGGACGGCCCAGCGGAGCGCCCGTGTCGCCATCTTGGCGTCTGTCACGACGGGGTGGATGAGGTGCGGGATTCCTTCATACGTGCTGAGCTCGATCCGCTTCGGATCGATGAGCAGCAGTCGCAGATCGCTTGGCATGTTGCGATACAGCAGGCTGCTCAGGAGAGCGTTGATGCACACGCTCTTTCCGGTGCCCGTGGCGCCGGCGATCAGCAGGTGGGGCATCTTGGCCAGATTGGCACTCACGGGCTGCCCCGTGATATCCTTGCCCAGAGCGATGGTAAGTGGTGTCTGCGCCGATGCGAAGACGTCGGACTCGAGAACGGCACGGAGGGAAACCATCTCCCGATGCTGGTTCGGGATTTCGATGCCGATGGCCGCTTTTCCGGGGATGGGCGCCACCACTCGGATGCTCATCGCTTTGAGGGCCATGGAAAGGTCGTCCGACAGTCCGACGATTCGGCTAATCTTGATACCCGGAGCGGGAGCATACTCATACATGGTGATGACCGGTCCCGGCAGGATGCCGACCACCTTTCCCTGAACGCCGAAATCCGAGAGCTTCTCCTGGAGGATGCGGGCGTCTTCTTCGAGCTTTTTCCAGTTTGGCCGGTGGTTCTGCTGCTCGTAGCTGTCCAGGAGCGAGAGCGAGGGCAGCGTGTATACCCCGTCGGCAGGAACCGTTGGAGGTGGCGGGGGAATGCCGCGGCGCTTCTTCTTCACCGGGACGTTCGGTGGAGGCAGAACCTCAACCGGCGGTGGCGTATCAGGGATAACCATCAGCGACGTTGACTCGGATGGTGTGTCGACAGGTGAGATCGAGTCATTTTTTCGTGCCGCGCGCCTTTCTTTCCAGCAACGTCCTATTGCTGCCGTTCGTCCCCACGCTTCCTTGCATGCTTCGAGCAGGTGGCTAGCCAGCGTCCCGAGCGTCAAGGGAGTCGCCAGCACAAGCCCGACCAGGAAAGTCCCCAGCAGGAGGATGTGCGCGCCAGCCCGATGAACGATACGCGCAAGGAAGCCGGCAACGATTAAGCCCACCCGGCCGCCGGTGAAGATCTCGTGTCCGAACAGATGCACCTTGGGCTGGTGCAATGCCCCCAGGCTGATACAGCTCACGAGGAGGAGTGCGATGCCGAGAAGCTGGCCGCGGGAAACCTTCTGGTACCCTTCGCCGGCAACAAGGAGCCAGCTCAAATAGAACCCGGTCCAGGGTACCGCATAGGCCCCGAGTCCGAAAAGAAACAGGAGTCCGTAGGCGATGTTTGCTCCCACCGCTCCGATCCAGTTCTGGGTGGGCCGCTGATGGGTGGCGGCACTGAACAAGGTCAGGTCCGAAGGATGGTGGGAGAGGAGACTGAAGAAAACCAATAGGGTCAGGACGAGCAATCCCACTGCGATGATTTCGTTCTTTTTCCCGTCCACGGAAGGTCCTCGGGTGCCTTCGCACAATGGGGTACAGCACGCCAAACATCCCACACCGGGATGTTCGACAACAGTATCGTCATCCCGGCGTGCTTCTAGCCGGGATCCAGCACTACTGCAGAAAACCCTTGATTCCGGCCAAGAGCTGCCGGAATAGCGACCATAAGGTTGGCAACCTTACGGAACCGCCGTCAAATATCCACGACGATCGGGTGTATAACCGGGCGCCGGTCGAGAATCCGGCTGAAGAACCGCTTCAGCTCCCTTCGGATCTCCATCTGGAGGTCCTGACAATCCCATTCGAGCCCCCCTTCGTGGAGCCGGTCGAAGATCTCCAGGATCACACACT
>CALBZH010000666.1 GCA_937889795.1 uncultured Syntrophobacteraceae bacterium
GTCTGAAATGAGCATGCAGGATCCTGAGGGCCGTGTTAGGGGTTTCCGAAGCGGCTTCAGAGGGAATGGGGCTCACCGGGCAACGTGAGGTCTCCGAAGATCCGGTCGGTATCCATTAGCAGCCGCACCCGGTCTTCGATCTTCGCCATTCCCAGGACGTATTCGGTGCGGAATCGCGAGAGGGTGACGGGCGTGTCTTCGATGTTCTCGCCCCGAATCGTGAGCACTTCGGAAACCTCGTCCACGAGCAGACCTGCGAGCAAGGTCCCCTCAAAGCGAGTGACTTCCACCACGATGATGCAGCGTCGGTCGCTCAAAGCGCCGGTCGTCAGACCCAGCCGCGCCTTGAGATCCATCACGGGGATCACCTTGCCCCTCAAGTTGATGACTCCCAGGATGCTGTGCGGTGCGTTGGGCACCGGCGTGATGGGGAGGATCTCGATGATTTCCCGGATCTTGACCAGGCTGACGCCGTACGATTCCCCGGCCAGGGTAAACGTCAGGTACTTGCCGGTCCTTTGCTCGCACGCGAGCCTGGCCAATTCGGCGGTCTTGGATTCGGTGATGTCGACAATGATGCCGGTCACATGGTCGATCTGACCGTTGGAGCTGCAGACGATCTGGCTCCATTCCTGGATCCACATGGTCCGGCCGGACTTGTCCACAATGCGATATTGGCGCGTATAGGTCTTGTCACCCTTCAGGGCGGCGACGAAGGCCTCCCGTGTCTGCTTGCGGTCTTCAGGGAGGATCAGGTCCGTCCAGATCACCTTTCTCGACTGAAAATCCTGGCGCGGGTAACCCGTTGCCGCCTCGATCTGATCCCCGTAGAAATCGATACTGCCATCCATGTACCCCTTGAATGCCGCATTGAACGATTTCAGGTTCTGAATGTGAGCATCGTCTCTTTTGCTCATCACCGTTCTCTCTCACTGGGCATCAACCAGGCAAAGCACGGTGTTCTTGGTGTTCTGAAGGATCTTGTTGGCATGGCTTCCCAAGAGGAAAGGCTTGCGCTCGTGGAAGCTTTTCTTGCCCATCACCACCACCTGGAACTCGTGCTTCACAATCTCGTTCAGCATGTCACGGGCCACGCCTTCCTTGGTCGGCTCGATGCGAGTTTCAACATTCCGTTCAGGCACCCCTCGGGCCACGAGCATCGAGCGCGCTTCCACCATGAAGCCCTCCACCTTTCTCACCCAGTCGGTCGCCCACCTTTCCACTCGCGTCTGTCGGTCCTTCTGCTCGGAAGAGCCCAGGATATGGCCGTCGTCCCAAAACGTGGGTGGGACCGGGGGCATGAGATGCAGGAAGGTGTATTTGATACTGGGAATGGGAGCGAGGTAATCGGCCGTGTATTTGGCGAGCGCACGGCAATCGGGCCCCCCCTCCATTGCAATCAGGACGCGCCTGGACTGGGGGACCGGAGTGTCGACGATCCACACGGCTCGATCTTTGGCGTATTGGGCCACCTTGCTCGACACGCTGCCGATGAGCAGCGCTTCGATGGTGCTACGACCCCGTCTTCCAAGGGCAACCGAGCGAACACTGGAGGTGACCGCTTCGCTCATGATGTCCTGCCCGGGGTCGATGCTGTCCATCTTGAGCTTCAGCTCGATACGCTCTTCTGGAAAACCCGCTTCCGTGAGGCGGCGCTTGGATTCCTCAAGCACCTTGTTGCCCGCTTTCTTAAGGTCGACCTGCGGGAGTCCAATGGATCCTTCCACGTCCACGGCAAGCTCTCCGGGCAGCATCGTCGCCAGCTGTTGCACACAATGAAACAGGACGACGGTGAGCTCGGGCTGGTCTTTGACGACATTACCGAGAACCGACACGGATTCCAATCCTCTCGCGGAGCCATCCACTGCAAAAAGTAGCTTTTTGTTCACGGTCGTCCTCCTTCTCGCCGGCGGTGATCGGTTTCTCCGTAGCGCCCAAGGCACGTAGTCACGATGCTTGTAGGCGACGATCCTCTCAAACAAATCTATTCTACTCTGAATGAGCCGGGCTTAGAATCGGTTTTCGAGAGAGAAATTGAGCGGGCCTCAAAAAAGGGCGCATGAGCCTGCGCATCGTCAGTCCGCCGAATCGGCGCCACGGGATCGAGCCTCCCACCGGTCAGCTCCTTTCTCGGCTCCCCTCTGAGAAGTTGTCTGAAGTTTCCGTGCGGGCTCGAGGCTCGTCACGCTCCAGTGCCTCCCGCACCTTGGTGGCCAGCTCCTCGAAGGAAAAGGGCTTCTGAATGAACCGGACGCCTTCGTCCAAGACTCCACGGTGGGCGATGGCGTTGGCGGTGTAGCCGGACATGTAAAGGCATTTGAGATTCGGGTGGAGAGCGTTCAGCCGATCCGCGAGGTCCCTGCCGTTCATGTCCGGCATGACGACATCGGTGATGACCAGCCGGACCTCCCCGGCGTGCTCCGCAGCCATCTCCATGGCGACGGCCGGATTGGCGGCCGCCAGCACCCGGTATCCAAGCCGCTCCAGCATGGCCTTGCCCATGTTCAGAAAGGCCTGTTCATCCTCGACCAGCAGGATGGTCTCGCCATGACCGCGCGACGCCTCCCTCCGGGCGGGAGCCGCCGCCGACACGGCTCCTTCCGTGTTGCGCGGCAGGTACACCCGGAAGGTCGACCCTTTGCCCGGTTCGCTGTAGACGTTGATGAACCCGTTGTTTTGCTTGACAATCCCATACACCGTGGACAGGCCAAGCCCCGTCCCCTTGCCCATGCCCTTGGTGGTGAAGAAAGGCTCGAAGAGATGCTCCCGGGTCTCCCTGTCCATGCCGCAGCCGTTGTCGCTCACGGCGAGCATCACATACTCGCCCGGAATGAAGTCGAGGTGATCGACGCAGTAGGCTTCGTCGAAGGTGACCTTGTCCGTCTCGATCGTGATCTTTCCAACCCCCGAAATGGCATCGCGCGCGTTGATGCAAAGATTGGCCAGGATCTGGTCGATCTGGGCCGGGTCCATCTTCACGCGCCAGTCGTCGACCCGGGGAAGCCAGGCCAGGTCGATGTCTTCGCCGATCAACCGCCGAAGCATCTTGAGCATGCCCTCGACGGTTTGGCTCAGATCGAGGACGATCGGGGTGATCGTCTGCCTGCGGGCGAAGGCCAGCAGCTGCCGGGTGATTTCCGCGGAGCGCTTCGCCGCGGTGATGATCTCCCGCAGATCCTCCTGGAGCGGGTCGCCCGGCGCGGCCTTGGCCAAGGCCAGCTCGGCATAGCCCAGAATGATACCGAGGATGTTGTTGTAGTCGTGTGCGACGCCGCCCGCCAGCCGTCCGACCGCTTCCATCCTCTGAGCCTGGAGCAGCTGCGCTTCGAGCGATTTCCGGTCGGTAACGTCCCAGACCGTCGAGATCATCAAGTGCTTTTCGGGAAGCGGGATGTTCCGTGCCGTGATGAACGCCGTCTTGCTTCCCTTGCGGGTGATCGGCACGTCTTCCCACAGCATGCGATCGGGATCTCCGCTCTCACAATCGGCGATCACGCGCGCCCTTATCTCCTCCCGGAACCGGGGATCTTCGTAGACCGCGTCCCAAAAGGCGTCGGGATCCGCCAGGGCCTCCCGCGTCGTTCGATAGAAGGCCGGGAATCTGTCGTTCATGTACTCGAATCTGACCTCGGGGTCGAAGGAGTTCACCGCGATGCCCACGGGAAGATTGTCCAGGACCGTCCTTATGAAGGCTTCCTTCTCCCGTAGGGACTCCTCGGCGCGCTTGAGCCCGGTAATGTCACGGGAAATGCCGAACATGCCCTTCACGTTGCCCGCGGCGTCGCGGAGCGGACCCTTGGTCGCCAGGAACGTGAGGTATCCGTCGGCGGTGCTGAGGTCTTCATGGAAGCTGACCGTGCGGTTCTCGTCCATCACCTGCCGGTCGTGGGCCTGGATCAAGGCGGCCTGCGCGGAAGGAAAGAGGGCCGTGTCATCCCGGCCAAGGACCTCTTCGGCTGTCTTTCCCGTGAGTCTGGCCGCTTCGCGATTGAACAGCAAATAGCGCCCCATATCATCCTTGGCAAAGATGGCGTCGCTCGATCCCTCGGCGATGGCATCGAGCAGCTGGAGCGCTCGAAGCTTCTCCGCCTGGACGGCTCTCTCGCGCTCCGAAATGGCCAGCTCCCGGCGCTGGCGGAGGAGAAAGACCGCGCCGCCACACAGGAACAGCGCTAGCACCCCGAAGAGCGCAATCCAGAGGACGTCACGGGTCATGGGGCCATGGAGTTCCGCTTGGTCCACTTTTGCCACGAGAAACCAATCCGTGCCCGGGACGGAGCGTACGATCCCGTTAGCCTTGACGCCCCGATAGTCGACGCCTTCCACCGGGCTGTTCTCCCTGGCGTCCTTTCGCGCGACCTGAGCGGCCAGCAATCGATCCTCCGACACGTCGAGGCGGAGTCTGAGCGCCGTGTCGGGCCGGTGGCGCAGGTCGTTCAGGTAGACCACCTGGTCGCCCTCGCGCCGGAACAACAGGGTTTCACCACTGGCACTGGGCACCGGCCATGTCTGAAGCACCGCAAAGAGGGACTTTCCCGGATCGACACCGAGGATGACGGTCGGCCCCGGACGCTCGCCTGCCGAGAGTAGAGGAACGATGAGATCCAGGCGCACGAATCCAAGATCGTCGCGGTAAGGGCCGAAGTGGATCGTGCTGTGTTCCTGGATAGCCCTCCGGACGGCGTCGCGAACCGCCGGCTCGAGGCTGGAAACCTCTTCTTGTGTGCTCCACAGGACCTCGCCCGACTCGTCCAGCAGCAGGGCGCGCTCGAAGCGTTTGTTGGCCACGAAATCCCTCAGGCGCGACATCAGGAGATCCCGGCTCGAGGTTTCGCCCTGAGCGCGCCATCGACGAAAAAGCTCGACCCACGGCCGGTTGGTTTGCATGAAACGGGCGTCGCCGAGGCGCTCCTCGATCCAGGCCTCGATCTGCCGCGTCTTGAGATCGGCGATGGCCTGGAGCCTGGCCACCTCACGCTCCTTGTGCCGGAACAGGGTGTGGCCGATCCCGGCGCCGGTGATGACGACGATCACGATGGGCAACAGCCCGAGGGGCCAGGCCACGGAGCGCAAGGCGACCCTCGTGGGCGCCGCGCCGGTCGCACCACCCGGCAACTGCTTCATGAGCCGATAGAGCAGAGCGGAGGTCACCGCCACGAAGGCCCACCCCTTGAGTGTGCTGACCAGGGTGCTCTCCACCGACTCCGGGAAAAGCCATGCCAGCGTCTTGTCGGAGAGCAGAATCCAAAGTGCGGCGAACGCGGCGTAGAGCAGCACGATCTTCATGATTTCGCCGGTGCTTGGCGACGCCTCGGGTTTTGAGGTCGGAAGTTCCACGTGTGGGTCCACTCCTTGAGGTTTGTGACGGTCGCTTCCTGAAGCTCCTCCCGGCTTTCAAGAAGGCACCATATCGGTCTCGATGGATCGAGCGTCGTCCAGAACTTGCCGCGCAAGGACGGCCAGGTCTTTCAAGGTGACCGGCTTCGCCAGAAAGCCCCTGATGCCGAGCTTAGCCGCGTTTTCAGCGATGTTTTGCTGGCTGAATCCGGTGCACAGGATGATCGGCAGCTCGGGCTTGATGCGCAGAAGCTCCTTGGCGAGCATGACCCCCGTCATGGCAGGCATCGTCATGTCCGTGACGACCAAGTCGTAGGGACGGCTCGCGTCTTGATGGCGGAAGGCTTCGAGGGCTTCGACGCCGCTTGTCCTGCACACGGCTTCATACCCCAGGCTGTCGAGCATCTGTCGCATCGCGTTGGCGAGGTTGTCCTCATCATCGACCACCAGAACGCGCTCATGCCCGCGGGGAAGGCTGACCTCCCGCTTTCTTGAAGGACCCTCACCCTTGACTGCGGGCAGAAGGATCGTGAACGTCGTCCCCCGGTCCAGCTCGCTCTCGACGTCGATCGCACCCCCATGGCTCTTCACAATGCCGTGGACCACGGCGAGTCCAAGCCCCGTTCCAACGCCGGCTTCCTTCGTCGTGAAGAAAGGATCGAAGATCCGGTCCACGATCCTGGGATCGATTCCATGTCCGGTGTCCCGGACAGTGAGCATGGCATAAGGGCCGGGCTGGAGGTCGGGGTGCCCCATGTCGGATTCCGGGCTCAGGCTCACATCGGTGAGATTGATTTCCAGGAGGCCGCCTCGGTCCTGCATGGCATGGGCGGCGTTGGTGCACAGGTTCATCAAGACCTGGTGGACATGGGTCGGGTCGCCCAGGATCGTCGCGCGTCCCTTCAGATTCCACCGGATATCGATCGTCGCCGGGAGCGTCGCTCTGAGCATCTTCAGAGCCTCCCTGGCGATGAGGCTGATTTGAACGGGCTTCCTTTCCTGCTCACCCTGCCGGCTGAAAGCCAGAATCTGTTGCACAAGCTCCTTGGCCCGGTCGGTTGCCTTGAGGACTTCGTCCAATTGACCTTTCACGCGACTCCCCTCGGGGAGGGACCAGCGCGCGATCTCGGTGTACCCGATGATGATTCCGAGAATATTGTTGAAATCGTGCGCGATGCCCCCGGCGAGGGTGCCGATGGCCTCCATCTTCTGTGCCTGCCGAAGCTGCGTTTCGGCGAGTCGTCGTTCCTCCTCGGCCCGCCTGAGGTTGGAGATGTCTTTCATCGCGGCCAGGGATCGAACGAGGGCGCCCTGCTCGTTCCGCTCGGCGGAAGCCGAAAGGAGGACGTCGATGAAGTGCCCATCCTTACACTGGACTTTGTAAGGAGCTTCCTTCACGGTTCCTTCAGCCAGGAAGCGCGGCATGGCTTCCCGCCAGTAATAGGCCCGCGATTCTGGATCCAGAAGCTCCAGCCAGGGGCGCCCGAGGACCTCGGAACGCTCGTAACCGAGCACTTCCAGCCAGTAGTCGTTCACTCGTTCGAGCCGTCCGTCCGGATCGATGGAATGGAGCATGATCGGGGTTTCGTTGTAGAGACTCCGCAGCCGCTTTTCGCTTTCTCTCAGGGCATCTTCCGCTTTCTTGCGCTCGGTGATCTCCGTGGCGATATGGATCACCCGGTCGAGGCGTCCTTCCGAGTCGAAGATCGGCGTGCACGAAATCAGGAAGACGCCCCCGAGGGCTTCCACTTCCATTTCCACGATCTGGTCTTCCGCAGATCTGCTCATCCAACTGAAAGGACAACCCTTCGGCGGGCCGTTCCTGCCGGGGCCATGAAAGATCTCCCAGCACCTGCGGTTTTCGTATTCCAGACCCAACGAAGCGAGGCGTCGCTCCAGCGATTGGTTGATGGCGAGGATACGCTGTTCAGCGTCCAGGATGACCGTGGGGTGCGGGATCGCGCGGAAGATGGCCTCCCAGTCCTTCCTCGCCTCTTCCAGGGCTTTCTCCGCGCGCTTGCGCTCCTGGATCGCCCTCCACTCCCGCAAAGCTCGCTCCACCGTGCGGGGAAGGTCCCTGAAAGCCCCCTGGGACTTGACGATGTAGTCCAGTGCCCCGGACTTGATCGCTTCCACCGCGATCGTTTCATTGCCGTAGCTCGTCATGATCAAGATGGGAAACGGGTTGAGCTCGGGCGGTGCGCTCAGCAGCTCGACGGCGCGACCGTCCGGCAGATTCAAGTCGACCAGGACAATGTCCGGCGGACTCTCGGATACGGCCTCGCGGCAGTCTCTCAGCGACCCCGCGATCCGTATCTCGAAACGCGTGGCGGACTCTTCCAGACTTCGCGTGATGGCCGCCACATGAGCCGCCTCGTCTTCCACGATCAGGATCTGAACCGGGGCGATGTCCAAGGAAGCACCTTTCATGATTCGAAGGGGTACTGATTCCATGCAAGCCAGTAGTAGCCGAGGGACTTCATCAGGAGCACGAAGTTGGCGAATTCCACAGGCTTGACCAGATAGCTGTTGGCATGACAGTGATAGGCCTTGACCATGTCGCTTTCGGATGAGGACGTGGTCAGCACCACGACCGCGATATGATTGAGCTCGGGGTCGGTCTTGATGGTCTTCAGGACCTCCAGGCCGTCGATTTTGGGCAGCCGAAGATCCAGCAGGATAAGGCTCGGTCGGGGGGAGTCATGAGGGTTGCCGAAGATGCCACGACGGTAGAGGTAATCCAGGGCCGCCTCCCCGTCGGAAACATGGATCAGGCGATTGGCAAATCGAAAATCCTCGAAGTTCCGGCGCACGATCTCCGCGTGGGCCGGGTCGTCTTCCACCAGCAATACGACGATGGGCTCGCCTCTCACGACTTGGATCCTTCCGTATTGTCCACGACGGCATCCGGCAGCGTGAACAGAAAGCGGGTCCCCTGTCCGGCTCCGTCCGATTCCAGCCGGATGGCTCCCCCGTAAAGCTCGATGATCTTCTTGACCAGGCTCAGGCCGAGCCCGGAGCCCTCCGCCGCGGGATCGAGCTTTTCGAACAGGCCGAAGATCCTTTCGTGGTATCGCGGATCGATGCCCACGCCATTGTCGGAAACATGGAAGACGGTCTCGCGGCCGTTTCCCTCCGCACCGATCTCAATGCGCGGGGCCGCCTGGGCCCCCATGAACTTCGTGGCGTTCTCCACGAGATTCTGCCAGATCTCCACCAAGCGGGCCCGGTCCCCGCGCAGCACAACCGGGTGATTCCTGATCTGCACGGTCACCCCCCTAGATCGGAAGAGCACACGTCTGAACTCCAGTCACGAGTGGATATC
>CALBZH010000667.1 GCA_937889795.1 uncultured Syntrophobacteraceae bacterium
CGACCACCGAGATCTACACTCTTTCCCTACACGACGCTCTTCCGATCTTGATTCTCAAGGCCAAAGACCTCACGGTCGTGGTTGTGGACGCGAAGGCCCAAGAGAGACTGGAGCACAGCCGACCGATTCAGGCCGCGGCGTAGCTGGCGGATCCGCGCGGCTCGCCCTCGAGTCAACGCGTGTGAAAGGGAAAGACCGGCATGGAGAACCCTGGAAGGAGCTATCCTTTCCTCAACATCCTGGTGGTGGATGATGAGCCGACCATTCGGAAGGTCCTAAAACTGGCGCTCGAGGCCGAAGGCCACCAGGTCATGACGGTGAGCAACCCCAAAGATGCCCTGGCTGAAGCCAACCGACGATTCTTCGACCTGGCCCTCGTCGATCTGCGTCTTGGCGCCGAATCGGGCATGGATCTGCTGACGGCATTGAAGGCTGCGTGTCCGTGGACGAAATCGGTGATCATCACGGCCTATGCCTCCATCGATACGGCGGTGGAGGCCATGCGGCGCGGCGCTCTTGACTATCTTCCCAAACCGTTCACCCACGATCAGGTTGCCGTGCTGGTACAAAAAGCTGCCCGGATTCGGATGCTGGAACAGAAGGTTGAAACCCTCCAGGAGGCACTGTCCGCGGCAGCGCCGGAGGCGGAGATCTCCACTCGCAGTCCCGCCATGGAGCGCGCCCTCTCAATGGCTCGGCAGGTCGCGGACAGTGAAGCTTCCATCCTCATCCGCGGGGAAAGCGGTACGGGCAAGACGATCCTTGCACGCGCCATCCACTCCTGGAGCTCTCGCGCATCGAAGCCATTCGGTCTAATCTCCTGTCCCTCTCTGTCGACCGAGCTCCTCGAAAGCGAGCTGTTCGGCCACAAAAGAGGAGCGTTCACCGGGGCGGTGAGCGACACGCCGGGCCGCATTGCCGCCTGTGAGGGGGGGACCCTGTTTCTGGATGAGATCGGTGACCTGGCCATGCCCATACAGGCCAAGCTTTTACGAGTGATTCAGGAGAAGGCCTACGAACGGGTGGGTGACTTGGAAAGCCGCCGGGCCAATGTGCGGATCATGGCCGCGACGAACATCGACCTTGATGCCGCCGTGAAAGCGAAGGTGTTCCGTGAAGACCTTTTCTACCGGCTGAATGTCGTGGAGATCGTCCTGCCGCCCCTCCGGGAGCGGCGTGAAGACATCCTCCCCCTGGCCGAGCACCTCCTGGCATTTTTTGCCAGGCAGAACCGCCGCAGCACGCTGGGATTCACTGAGGAAGCCAGTGCCGCCCTCCAGCATCACGACTGGCCCGGGAACGTACGCGAGCTTCGAAACGCCATCGAGCGGGCCGTCCTCCTCTGCAACGAAGAGCGCATCGGAGCTCAGTACCTTGCCTTCAGACCGGCACCGGCTGCGCCGGGTCCCAATGTGGGGGACCCCGTTTCTCTGGAAGAGATCGAAGAAGCACATATCCGGCGAGTCCTGGCGTCGACCAGGTCCATCGAAGAGGCCTCCCGGATACTCGCCATGGATCCAGTAACGCTCTGGCGGAGAAGAAAGAAATACGGGATATAGTCCGGCGTCCCCCTTGAAAGCCCAAGACCCGAGCCTCCACTCAGGCCCAAGAAGGACGCGTCGCTTTCTGGAATCAGTGGAGAATCTGACTGAGGAAAAGCTTGGTTCGCTCATGCCGGGGCTGGGAGAAGAATTCTTCGGGGGAATTCTGCTCCACGACCTGACCGGAATCCATGAACAGGACACGGTGGGCGACGCTCTTGGCAAATCCCATTTCGTGTGAAACCACGAGCATGGTCATTCCCTCCTCGGCCAGCTCGATCATGGCATCCAGGACCTCCTTGACCATCTCGGGGTCCAGAGCGCTGGTCGGCTCATCGAACAGCATGACTTTCGGTTTCATGCACAAGCTTCGGGCGATGGCCACGCGCTGCTGCTGACCACCGGAGAGCTGGCCCGGGTATTTCCTGGCCTGGTCGGCGATGTGGACCTTCTGGAGGAAATACATGGCGGTCTGCTCTGCTTCGGCCTTGGGGACCTTGCGGACCCAGATGGGACCGAGCGTCAGGTTCTCCAGGATCGAGAGGTGAGGAAACAGGTTGAAATGCTGAAAAACCATCCCCACCTCAGCACGGATTTTCTCGATGTTCTTGATGTCATTGGTGAGCTCGATGTTGTCGACAACGATCCTTCCCCGCTGATGCTCTTCCAGCCGGTTGATGCATCGGATCAGGGTTGACTTCCCCGAGCCCGAGGGGCCGCAGATCACGATCCGCTCGCCCTTTTCCACATCGAGGTTAATATCCTTGAGGACATGGAAGTCCCCATACCATTTGTGCAGACCGGCGATGTGGATGATCGTCCGGGCCGAGCCCCTCGTCTCGGACTTGCTGTCGGTTGGATCGCTCATGAACGGTTTCTTTCCGGTTGGGCTCATGCCAGTCTGGGGATCGTGATCCAAGGCTCACGCCGCCTCATCTCGCCAGCGCCTTCTCGAGCCGCCTGCTGAAGCTCGACATGGAAAAGCACCCGAGAAAATACAGGACCGCTATGAAGAGAAACGCCTCCGTGCTGAAGCCCATCCATTCGGGGTTGGACAACGTCACCTGCGTGGTCTTGAGCAGGTCGAAGAGGCCGATGATCACCACCAGGGACGTGTCCTTGAAAGCCGACACGAGGATGCCCACCGTCGGAGGGATGACGATCTTCAGGGCCTGGGGCAGGATGATGAGCCGCATCTTTTGATAATAATCCAGCCCGAGGGATTCGGCCGCCTCGTACTGGCCCCGGGGAACGGCCTGGAGCCCCCCGCGCACGACCTCCGCGATGTAAGCCGCGGTGAACAGGATAATGGCCGCTTGGGCGCGAAGGATCTTGTTGACCGTAATCCCCTCCGGCAGAAAGAGCGGGAACATGACCGAAGCCATGAACAGCATGCTGATCAGAGGCACTCCTCGGATCAGCTCGATGTAAAGAACGCTCATGGCCTTGATGGCCGGCAGCCTGGATCGGCGGCCAAGGGCCAGGATCACCCCCAGGGGATAGGCAACGGTCAGCCCGAACAAGGAAAGCAGAAGGGTCAGGGAAATCCCGCTCCACTGGCCCGGCTCCACCGGCTGCAGTCCCAGGACCCCGCCAGGCATGAGGATCCCCATGGCAACCAGGCTCACTCCCCACGCAATGGCCAGCCCTTTGCTCCAGCGATTCGGTGAGCGTGTGTAGAGAAACAGGCCAACGATCAGAATAACGCAGCATAAGGGACGCCACTGCTGGTCGTGCGGATAGAAGCCAAAGAGGATGAAGCGCGCGTTGTGCGTCAGGACGGACCAGCAGGCCCCGGTTGTCGCCTTGCATGCAGCGCCCGAGGAAGTCCAAAGACTGTCGACCAAGGCCCACTTGAAGAGCGGGGGAACGATCCTGACCAGAACAAGCACCACCACGATGGTCAAGATAGAGTTGAGCGGGCCATTGAAGAGGTTCTGTCTCACCCACCCCAAAACCCCGACGCTGGTGACGGGAGGCTTAACATCCATTGCACTGGTCTGCTGAAGGGAGACATCCATGGCTCTATCTCTCCACCAGGGCCATTTTTTTGTTGTACCAGTTCATGAAACCCGACGTCAGAAGGCTGAACACAAGGTAGACGACCATGATGAGAGCGACCCCCTCGATGGCTTGACCCGTCTGATTGATTGTCGTGTTCGCGACAGCTACGAAGTCGGGATAGCCGATCGCGATGGCGAGCGAGCTGTTCTTGGTGAGATTCAGCAGCTGACTGGTGAGGGGTGGGATGATCACACGCAGGGCCTGTGGCAGGATGATCAGGGTCAGCACCAGCTTGGGCTTCAAACCGAGGCTCATGGCGGCCTCCGTCTGACCGCGCGAGATGGCCTGAATGCCCGCCCGAACGATTTCCGCCACGAAGGCCGACGTATAGAGCACCAGCCCCAGGAGCAGGGCACCGAATTCCGGGCTGACGTTCACCCCCCCCTGAAAATTGAACCCTTGAAGCCGAGGAATCTCCAAGTCCGTCGGTGCTCCCCCGGCGACCCAAGCCAACAGGGGAAGCCCGAGAACCAGAGCGGCAGAGGCGGACCACACCGGGAAGCTCTGACCCGTAAGCTCCTGGCGCCTCACGGCCCATCGTCGCATGGCGAAGCCAGCCGCGAGCCCGACCAGCAGGGCGATCCCCATGAAGGCATGGATCGGGTGAGGGACCGGGACCGGGAGATAGAGCCCGCGGTTGTTGAGGAAGATGCTGCCGGCAATCGCCAGGGACTCTCTGGGATACGGCAGCACCTCGTGGAAAATGGCATACCAGAAAAACAGCTGGAGCAGGACGGGGATGTTTTGCAGGACCTCGATATAGCCTGCGGCGAGCCGGGAGACCAGCCAGTTGCTCGACAGCCTCGCCACCCCCACCAGAATCCCCAGGACAATCGTGAGCAGGTTCCCGATGAGGGCCACCTTCAGCGTGTTCAGAACCCCGACCCAGAGGGCTCGAGCGTACGTGTTGGCGGCCGAGTAGTCGATGAGGTGCTCACCGATCTCAAAGCCGGCCTCCCTCTCGATGAAGCTGAAGCCCGTGGCAATGGACTGCTTTCGGAGGTTGGTCTGCGTGTTGGAAAAAACCCAATAGCCGGCGAGCAGAACGACAGCGAGCGCAACGATCTGGTAGATCATCCCGCGCTTGGCCGGATCGTGCCAGAAGGGAACGCGTGCGGCCTCACCCATCCCATCTGTTGCTGATTCTTTCACCAAATGACGCATGTCCCTTCCAAAGAGCAAGGCAGAGATCGAATCGGTCTCATTTGAAGGGCGGGGCGTACATCAGTCCGCCGTCTTTCCATTGGGCATTGAGCCCTCGTTTGATGCCGAGCTTGGTCTTTTCGCCCACGTTGCGCTCGAAGACCTCTCCGTAATTCCCTACCATTTTCACGATGTTGTAAGCCCATTTCTCATCCAGGCCCAGGGCTTTTCCGTTGCCCGGAGTCACCCCGAGGAATCGCTGGATGTTGGGATCGGCACTCTTCAACATCTCATCCACATTCTTGGAATTGACACCCAGGTCTTCCGCGGCAACCATGGCAAGAACGCAGAAGTCCACGATGTCGCGCCACTGATCGTCTCCGTGGCGCACCACGGGGCACAGGGGCTCCTTGGAAATGATCTCAGGCAAAATGACGTAGTCGTCAGGTTGGGGCGCCACGGCGCGGATCCCCGCCAATTGGGATGCATCCGAGGTGAGCACGTCGCAGCGGCCGCCGAAGAAAGCCTGGTTCAGCTCGGTGTTCTGCTCGATGACAACAGGCTTCATGGTCATCTTGGTGGAACGGAAGAAGTCTGCCGCATTCTGTTCCGTGGTCGTCCCGGGAAGCACGCAGACACTGGCCCCATTCAGCTCCTTCGCACTCTTGACCCCAAGCTTCTTGGGGATGAGGAAGCCTTGACCGTCGTAATAATTGGCTGACACGAAATTCAGCCCAAGATCCGTTTCCCGTGTGAGCGTACGCGTGGCATTGCGGCACAGCAGATCGATTTCCTTGGACTGCAGCGCCGTGAAGCGTGTCTGGGTGGTCAAGGTGACGAACTTCACCTTCTCCGGATCCGCGAAGACGGCTGCCGCAACGGCCCGAGCGGTATCGACGTCCAGACCTCGCCAAACGCCTTTTTCATCGGGCATGCCGAATCCGAAGAGCGCTCCGTTCACGCCCACGAGCAGATGTCCACGGGCTTTCACCGCATCCAGGGTCTCTCCCCCCCTGGCCAAAGCGGGTGCCACCAGCAGACAAACGACCACCACCAACGCGAGTCTTTTCAACAGCTTCATCGTGACCTCCTCCCCAGGACCTGACCGTTCAACCGGGTGGCAAAAGGACTGTCCTCTTGCCCCGGGCTCCTTCCTCGTGGGTCACGGCAAAACATCCTGCCGCTCGGATATTTCTTCGGGATTTGGCTGTGCGCAAGCCCGCTGGCTCGGATAAAGCGGATCCGAACCCCAGGGAGCACGAGATCACCTATAAGCCAACTGCAGCATGGATGCAAACGCTGTTTGGTAACATGGCGTACATGGGGACAACCGGGCATGGAGCGAGGTCGGCAAGGGCACAATGGGAACTGACAAACGTCATCAAGACGCCTTCTCCATACCTCAGATGGTAATGCGGCTGCCCGGAATGTTTCCCGTGCTCAACTTCGAGATCAGACACCACAATAAGTAATGAGTGACGCCGATGCCGTGATCGACTTCCGTTATTGACAAGCAATGGCGGAGAGAGCTAGATAAACCCGCTAATCGCTGAATCCCGCAAGTGCGGGAACGGGGGACCCAAATACGGGGGCGTATCGCCAAACAAGGCGTAGGGCAACCTCTTCGGCCCGAGCCCGTCAGCTAACCTCGTAGGCGTCGAGGGGGGAGCACCTTCCGTGGAGAACATGGGGGCGTATCCTCCAATTCTGGTGATCCACGGAGGTTTGCCATGAACCGCTCGCCCCTGTCCGCCCACGAAAGCCTTTCCATCTCTCCCTCTGCTCACCAACCGGCGACCGACACCTTCGCCAACAGGACGCTCGCCCTTGCCCTCGGGGCTCTCGGTGTCGTCTATGGGGACATCGGGACCAGCCCGCTCTACGCCATCAAGGAGTGCTTCCATGGAGCCCATGCGATCGCTCTGAGCGAGAACAGCGTCTTCGGAGTAATCTCTCTGGTTTTCTGGTCCCTCACGGTCGTCGTGAGCGTGAAGTATGTGGCTTTCATTCTGAAGGCGGACAACCGAGGCGAAGGCGGCATCTTCGCCTTGCTTGCCTTGACCCAGGCCGACAAGCGGCTCCTTTCTCCCCGATTGAATCGGGTCGTCGTGCTTTCAGCCATCCTGGGAGCGGCACTCCTATACGGAGATGGGGTCATCACTCCGGCCATTTCGGTTCTCTCGGCGGTCGAAGGTCTCGAGGTAGCCACGAAGGCGGCGCAGCCACTGATCCTGCCGATCACGTGCACGATCCTTCTCTTCCTGTTTCTTATGCAACGGCGCGGAACCGCGGACATCGGAACCATCTTCGGCCCGGTCATGTTGATCTGGTTTGGGGTGATCGCGACCCTGGGAATCAAGGAGATCGTGGCCAATCCAAGAATTCTGCTCGCCTTGAGCCCGACGCACGCCTACGACTTTTTCGCGGTGAACAGGCTCCACGGAATTGTCGTTCTTGGCTCGGTGGTATTGTGCATTACCGGGGGAGAAGCGCTCTATGCCGATCTCGGCCATTTTGGACGAAGGGCCATCCGGATTTCCTGGCTTGGCATCGCCTTTCCCTCCTTGCTCTTGAATTACTTCGGTCAGGGCGCCCTGCTCCTGAGCCATCCCGACCTGGCCGCCAATCCCTTCTATGGCCTCGTTCCGAGATCGCTGCTCTATCCGATGGTCGGCCTTTCAACCATGGCCACCGTCATTGCGTCGCAGGCAATGATCTCGGGGGTGTACTCCCTGACTCAGCAGGCCGTTCAACTGGGCTACTTTCCCCGCGTCCAGATCGTTCATACTTCCAGCGAGACGGAAGGCCAGATCTATATTCCCAGCATCAACAC
>CALBZH010000668.1 GCA_937889795.1 uncultured Syntrophobacteraceae bacterium
GTGGCCAGCATGCCATCGATCTTGTGGGAAGAGCCCACTTTGACGATCCGAGGCTGTTCGACAAGAGTTTTGAATTTCGGTGATCGATGGAGAAGGAAGCGGAGGGCGAGGCGAGAGCGAAAGTGCGCCCGCCGACGATGGCGGGCGCTTGGCAGGCCCCTATCCGTTCTTCTTGACGAAGTCTTTCATGAATTCTACGAGTGCTTGCACGGATTCCGTCGAAACGGCATTGTAGAGGGATGCCCGGCAGCCACCGACGGAGCGATGGCCCTTCAAGCCGCCCAGGTCGGCCGCAGCCGCCTCTGCGATGAACTTGGCCTCCAGCTCCGGAGTAGGAAGTCTAAAGGTGACGTTCATGAAAGACCGTGAGTCGGCCTCGGCAGTCCCCCTGAAGAAATCCTGGGAATCGAGATACCCATAAATCAGGCTCGCCTTTTCCGTGTTCACGGCCTCCATTCTGCCGAGGCCCCCAACCGTCTCCTCCAGCCACTTGGCAACCAGTTGCATGACGTAAATCGCGAAGCACGGCGGCGTGTTGAACATCGACTTCTTTTCGGCATAGGTCGTGTACTTGAGCATTGTGGGGAGCTCTTTGGGCACGCGTGCCAACATGTCGTCGCGAATGATCACCAATGTCGCCCCGGCAGGGCCAGCATTCTTCTGAGCGCCGGCGTAGATGAGCCCGAAAGGTCCGGGATCGAACTTGCGACTGAAGATATCGGACGACATGTCGCAGACCAGGGGTGTATCGCCGACTTTGGGGAAGGGCCGCCACTGGGTGCCGCGAATGGTGTTGTTCGAAGTCAGGTGGACATAAGCTGCCCCCTCGCTTACCGGGAAGCTCTTGGGAATGTAGGTGAATTCCCGGTCTTCCGAGCTCGCAGTCACCCGAACGTCTTTGTTCTGGATCCGGGCTTCCTTGATCGCCTTGGTGGACCAGGTGCCGGTGTCCGTGTAGTCGACAGGCTTGCCGGGCAGTGCCAGGTTCATCGGCACCATGCAAAACTGCATGCTGGCGCCGCCTTGCAGGAAAAGAACATGAAACCGGTCGTCCAGACCCAGCAGGCGCTTGATTCGGGTAATGGCGTCGTCGATCACTGCGTCGAACCATTTGGATCGATGGCTGACCTCCAGGATGGACATCCCGGACCCTTGGAAGTCGAGCATTTCTTCCTGAATCGTCTGGAGAACCTCAAGGGGCAGGGCCGCGGGCCCAGCGCTAAAATTATGAATACGTTTGGTCATTGGATCTTCCTCCACGATGAGCGCATCAGACAATGGGTTTCGCAGGTGACTGGCAATGCGAATTGGAAGGAGCACGCTACTCAAGGCTCGGCCGCTTGTCAATGGGATTTCTCCTCACGGATACCGGGGTCTGTCCCAAGCAGGTAGAAGATGCCCCCTGGAATGCATCCCAGTGTCATCACGATACGAATGAGGACGGCAATCGCGAAAGCCCCTTGCGACGAAACACCCATCTGGGAAAAGAAGTAGATGAAAGCTCCTTCCTGTATGCCCAGTCCAGCGAGAGATATCGGAAGCATGGTCACAAAGCTTACAAGCGGAACAATGATGCATAGGTAGAGAAAAGAAGTATGAATATCTAAGGCCATGGCAATGGTATAAGTAGTCAGTATTTGAATGATATGATTGATAATACACCAAATGGAGACCTTAATCAGCGAATCCATATGTCTCTTGTAGGTTGTAATTGATAGTCTGAAATCAGAAAGCACCGTCCATATTTTTGTTATCCAACGATTTGAGGAAAATAAATTCTGCATGGGAGGGATGTCGTACTGAAGGGTCAAGATCAACAAGAGAGCGACAAGGATGGGAGCCAGCGTAAAGAAGACAAGCCAGGAGGAGATATGAATCGTCTGGCTGAAGAGCATGACGGCAACCGCCGAGCAGAACGCGATGGCAGCCAGGGTCAAAAAGCCGATGAAACGATCGAGGAAGACCGAGGAAAGGGCGTCCGAAATTGGAAATCGGTACTTGGTGGCCAGGTAGACCCGGATGAAATCCGGCGCAACGCTGGATGGCATGAACAGGCCGAGGAACGCACTGACGAAGTACATGCGGACAATGTCGAAGAATGGGATTCTGAACCCTTTCGCCTTGACCAGGATATGCCATCGGTGGGACATGATGACCCTGTCGGTCAGCAAGAGGCCGAAGCCGGCGACGAGAAGAAGCGGAGAAAGGGTTGGGAGGAGCTCCGCGAATCCTGCATAGTCGACGCGATACAGGATCAATCCCAGGAGGAGAACGCTGACGGCGAGCCGGATCAGGAGAGGCGCTTTCCGGGCTCCATGGTTTGATTCGGCCATATTGGATTGTGGGCTTTCTTGGCTCTCTGGGGGATGAGGTCCACGCACTCGGCGAGGTTCAATGGTCGAAGGCAGGGTCTCTTCCTCCCGGCAATTCCAGGCAACGGGGTGCATCACCAATTTCGGCTGTCGTCCATGAAATATGCAATAATGAAGTGGGAGTCCATCCAGAAATGCGTGTCGCACCCCTGAAAGCAGGTTTCAGAATAACGTGAAGGCCATGCATCCGTCCGAGGCGCGAAGGGGCGATCCGCAACGCTCGCCACATCCTGTGAAGCGGTTGGTTCACCCGATCTTCCTTCCGCATTTCGGCTGCCCTTTCCGCTGCGTGTATTGCAACCAGAACTGTGTCGCGACTCATCGTGGGCAGGGAACGGGCCGCTCCGATCCGCTCGGTTCGTTCCATGCCCAGCTGCGGGCGCTTGTCTCGGCTTCGCGCAGTCCCGTGTCAACCGGCGAAGTGGCGCTCTACGGGGGTACTTTCACAGCGCTTCCTCGGGCGATCCAAGTGGAGATGCTCGATGCACTGGCGGCATACGTGGATCGGGGGATTTTCACGGGAATCCGCTTTTCCACCCGCCCGGATGGGATTTCACCAAGCGTCTGCGATTTCCTCCGCAATTACCCGGTCCGGACGATCGAGCTGGGGGTTCAGAGCTTCAGCGATGAGGTTCTGCGCTCGTCGGGAAGAGGCTATGATGCCGAAACGGCAATCGTTGCGGCGTCCCTCGTCAAGGATGCGGGCTGGGATCTCGGGGTTCAGCTCATGACCGGTTTGCCCGGTGACAGTCAGACCCACTTCAGGCACTCGGTCCTTCAGACCATAGCCATCGCACCAGCAATGGCTCGCCTCTATCCAACGCTCGTGCTGCGGGACACGAAGCTGGCCTCTTGGCTCATGGAAGGCAGCTTTTCGGTCATGAGCCTGGAAGAGACCCTGGACTGGTGCTCGTGGGCCTACGACGCCTTTGTGGGTGCCGGAATTCCCGTGGCCCGGATGGGACTGCACGCCGATCCAGAGCTTAAGATCGGAAGAGCACACGTCTGAACTCCAGTCACGAGTGGATATCTCG
>CALBZH010000669.1 GCA_937889795.1 uncultured Syntrophobacteraceae bacterium
GCCGACGGCGGTCAGCGGGGTCTTCTCGGCAATCATGATCGGGATGGGGAGGGCGGTCGGGGAAACCATGATCGTCGTCATGGCCACGGGCAATACGGGCATCATCGATTGGAACATCTTCAACGGTCTCCGGGCCCTGTCGGCCAACATCGCGGTCGAGCTGCCCGAAGCGGTCAAGGACGGCACCCTATACCGCGTCTTGTTCTTGACGGGATTGATCCTGTTTGCCATGACGTTCGCTATCAACACCCTTGCGGAGATCATCCGGCAGCGCTTTCGCAAGCGAGCGAGAAGTCTCTGAGAAACTGCCCCCGGGCTTGCGGATTTAGGAGTAGGGCTCGAAGGTCATGAAGATGAATGAGCATTTGGCGTTGGACGGTTTGAAGACGAAGATGGATGCTGCGAAGCCCTTGACGATATCGGAGCGTTCGAGGCGCGGGATGTATTCGGACCTCAGTGCACGCGGGGAGCCCTTTCTGTGGGGTTTTGGCGGGGCACTGGCCTTGGGCATGATGATGGTCATCGGGTTTCTGGTGCTGATTGTCGCCAACGGTTTGACGACCTTCTACCCCAAACCCATCATGGTCGTGACGCTCAAGGACGGCTCCAAAGTGGCGGGGGAGCCGACGCGCACGGAGCTTTACAAGCTTCCCGCGGGCTATCCTTTGGAAAAGAGCACTGGCGAGGGAGGGAAGGAATCCGACATTCCGCCCGGCTTCGCACGCCGGACGCTTTACCGAACCGGCAATTTCGATCTTTACAATGAAGACTTCAAGTGGGTGAGCCATGACGATGTGGTGAGCAAGGAGGCTCCCGAGGACATCTATCTCTTCGAAAGGCTGGAATGGGGACCCTTCATCGGGTTCATCCGCTCAATGGATCTGGATGGCGAGCGGATCCCCTTTACCGATGAGGCCTCGGGCCGACTGGCCGAGAGCCTGCGTCAGGCCACGGATCGGCTGGGGCGCATCAAGCGTCTCGAGCGGGAGGAGATCGGGGCCGTCAACCACGAAATGGACGGAGAAAGGCTGGCGCTGAAGCGGGTGGCCCTTGACCAGGGTGAGAACAGCGAAGCCTATCGCCAGGCGATGGAGCGCTTCGCCGAGCAGACCAAGAGGCTGCAAGGGCAATACGACCTGCTCATGGACGAGGCGCGCTCCGTCAAGGCGGAGGATGCACGGTACACGCTCACCTTGGCCGATGTTCGTGGACGAGAGAAGGTCCTGCCGCTCTCTCAAATCGTCAGGTATTTTGCACCCAACGATCTATCCATGCCCCAGAAGCTGGGGGTCTTCTTTTCGAGATGGGGTGAGTTCCTCACGGCCGAGCCCCGGGAGGCAAACACGGAGGGCGGAGTGATGCCCGCCATTTTCGGCACCTTCGTGATGACGGTGCTGATGGCGCTGGCCGTGGCGCCCTTCGGCATCATGGCCGCACTCTACCTGAGGGAATATGCCAGGCAGGGCCGACTGGTCTCCATCGTGCGGATTTGCGTGAACAACCTCGCGGGCGTTCCGTCCATCGTCTATGGCGTGTTCGGCCTCGGGTTTTTCGCCTACATCTGCGGGGGTGCCATCGATCGGATCTTTTTTCCAGAACGGCTGCCAAATCCGACATTCGGGACGGGCGGGGTGCTGTGGTCCGCTTTGACGCTGGCCCTGCTGACCGTTCCGGTCGTGATTGTTGCCACCGAGGAAGCGCTTGCGGCCGTTCCGCAATCGATGCGGGAAGGGTCCCTGGCGTGCGGGGCATCCAAATGGCAGACAATCCGCTACATCGTGCTGCCGCGTGCCATGCCGGGCATCATGACCGGTCTCATTCTGGCCATGGCCAGAGGCGCCGGCGAGGTGGCGCCCCTCATGCTGGTCGGGGTGGTCAAGCTGGCTCCCGAGCTGCCGATCGACCATGTCTTTCCGTACATTCATCTCGAGCGAAGCTTCATGCATCTGGGCTTCCACATTTTCGACGTGGGATTCCAATCACGGAACTCGGAAGCCGGTAAGCCGATGGTGTTCGTGACCACGTTCCTGCTGATCACGCTGGTAGGCATCATGAATGCCACCGCAATCTATGTTCGCAATCGGTTGAAGAAGAAATTCATCGCCGGACACTTCTAGGAGGAAACAGTCGCAGTGGCTGCAGTCACCCAGGCAGGAGTCAGGAAGCTCGCGTCTCAGAGCGACGAGCAGACAGTGTACCACGTCAAGGAAGGTCAGCACGGGAACCTGATCGAAGTCGAGCAGTTTTCCTTGTTCTACGGCCCGAGTCAGGCGCTGTTCGGCATTTCCATGGGCATTCCACAGGGAATTGTCACGGCCCTCATCGGTCCGTCCGGGTGCGGCAAGTCGACCCTGCTGCGCTCTCTGAACCGCATGAACGACCTCATCGATGGTCTCCGAACCGAAGGGATCGTCCGGTTCGACGGCACGGATATCTACGCGCCCGACATCGATGTCATCGGGCTGCGTAAGCGGATGGGGATGGTCTTCCAGAAGCCCAACCCGTTTCCCATGTCCATCGCGGAGAACGTGACCTACCCGCTCAAAGTGGACGGTGTCTACGACAGACGGATCCTCGCCGAAACGGTCGAGCGGGCGCTCAAGGGAGCCGCACTCTGGGAGGAGGTCAAGGACCGGCTCAAGGACAACGCGCTTGGACTTTCGGGCGGCCAGCAGCAGCGGCTGTGCATCGCGCGGGCCATCGCCGCTGACCCGGACGTGCTGCTCATGGACGAGCCCTGTTCCGCCCTGGACCCCATCGCGACCGCCAAGATCGAAGAGCTCATCTACGAGCTGCGAGGGCAGTACACGATCATCATCGTGACGCACAACATGCAGCAGGCGGCGCGCGTTTCGGACAACACGGCCTTCATGTACCTCGGAAAGCTGATCG
>CALBZH010000670.1 GCA_937889795.1 uncultured Syntrophobacteraceae bacterium
CCACCGAGATCTACACTCTTTCCCTACACGACGCTCTTCCGATCTGCCCTGATGATTGCAGCAGGGATCTCCAACAACGAGACGACCTCGTTTACCCCGCCAGCCCTGATGGCCTCCTTGGGCATTCCAAAAACGACGCAGCTTGATTCATCTTGTGCGATGGTGTGTGCCCCACCCTTGTACATTTCTAGCAATCCCTGTGCCCCATCTTTGCCCATTCCCGTCATAATGACGCCCACCGAGTTGGCTCCTGCATATTGGGCGACGGAGTAAAACAGGACATCCACGGCCGGGCGCTGATGACAAACCAGTGGACCGGTCTTGACTTCAACATAATAGCGGGCGCCACTTCGACGAAGTAGCATGTGAAAATTCCCTGGCGCGATGAGAGCCTGCCCCGGGAGCACGCTTTCGCCATTCACGGCTTCCCGTACTTCAATCTCGCATAGCTCGTTCAGCCGATTTGCAAACGCTGTCGTGAACCGTGGTGGCATATGCTGGACGACAACAATGCCGGGGCAGTTGGCGGGCATTTGAATCAGGACGCTTTTCAGAGCTTCGGTCCCCCCGGTTGATGCCCCCATTGCGATGACCTTGTGAGTCGTCCGTTTCAACGCGCTGACCAACGGTTTGCCGAGCCGTTGCCCAGTAGTAGCTCCGTTTTCCAGTTTGGAAGCTGTGTTTGCGGGAGCCACTCTGACCCTGGCGGCCGCTCGTACCTTTTCCGCGAGCTGGATACTCATGTCCCCTACGGAATAGGCCCCTCCTGGCTTTGCAAGGACCTCGACCGCACCATACTCCAAAGCTTCCAGCGCCATTTCGCTGTTCTTGACCGTGAGAGAGCTGACGACAATAGTGGGAATGGGATGGTATTTCATGAGCTTGCGCAGGAAGCTCAAGCCGTCCATCCTTGGCATTTCAATGTCTAGGGTGATGACGTCCGGTCTGAGATGGACGATCTTTTCCCTCGCCACATAAGGGTCAGGGGCAGTCCCAATGACGATGATGTCGTTATGCTTCTCCAATTCTTGGGAGAATATCTTGCGGACGATAGCGGAATCATCCACGATCAGAACTCTTATTGGCTCTGTGCTCATGTTCGACTGCCGTTCCCCTCACAGGTCTTCCACAGGACGACTCCAGCAAATTCCCCCATGAACGAAAGCTCCAGTTTGGAATGCACAGCGTCCATATTTCCTTCGAAAGGCTCGCAAGATGGGATACCCAATTGCAGTTTGTGCTGCGAAAGTCTCCCCAGGAAGTCCCCACCCACGATATTTGCCAATTCGCGCATCACGTCAGCGATGTCCTCGGTCTGAACCTGCTCTTCGTTGAGCCCCAGGAAGTTCGCGGTGGCCATTTTCGCAAACCCCGACTCAAGCCTGAACCGCACGTCGATGGTTTGCTGCTGGTCGTAGATTTGGATATTGGAATCGTAGTATCTAGCATGGGAGGGGGGGTGCCAATCGGCAAAATCCACTGAAACGAAAAACATCGTTTCCAGGACTTCAGAAATCGCTTTCGCCATCGCCAAACGCGGTTCCGTCTCCATCGCTTTCTCCGATGATCTCGTTCAAGTGCGCTTTTATCTCTTCAGGCTTAAAAGGCTTACGGATGTAGCCCCTCGCTCCGAGGGCAATGGCCTCCTGGATGCGATGCTCGTTGGATTCGGTCGTCACGAGGACTACGGGAAGATCGCTCCAGTCATCGTGCTTCCTCAGATTGCGAAGCAGACCAAACCCGTCCATAACGGGCATGTGGATGTCTGAAAGAATAAGGTCGACCCAGTTGTCTTCCAGAAGCCTGAGAGCCTCTTCCCCGTTGCTGGCTTCGAGGCATTCGCCGAGCTTGAATCCTGAGACAACGAGAATCTTTCTCAGGATCTGACGCATGGACTTGGAATCGTCAACGATTAGAATGTTATAAGGCATTTCGATCCGCCTCGTATGAGTGGCCTACAGTTCAAATTCACCCATTCCCGATACCTTAAGAATGACGCGGCCTGTGGTCATTTCGAGTCGCACGGTTCGGTTTACATTTCCACCCACATGTTCGGCTGACACCATGACATTGTTCTTCCAGAACAACTTCCTCAACGCCAGGTAGTTGCGTTTGCCTATGTTGAAGACGCCGTTTTCATCCATGATCTGTGCACCGCCAACGACTTTGACGACTAGGTGCTTCTTGGTCGCACCATATTGGTAACTATGCTTGAACAGTGTGGGAATTCCGGTATCAGCAAACATTGCCGGAATCTTCCTTGCTTTCTCCGGATCCATACTCGATTCCGGCAACATGTAATGCAGCATACCGCCGACCTGAACTGTTGGATCATAGATCACAACAGCAATGCAGGATCCAAGGGAGTATGTTATTATGTCTTCGCTTGGATCGTGGCTAACAGCAAAATCTGCTACTCCGACTATTTTCTTCATTATAGTCAAATCTCTGAGTTTAAGAATGGAGCCAGCTACTTTTTATAAACAGCTGGTCGTACATATTTCATCGAGTGATTAAGTCCCATTAAACTTTCTGAATGACCAACAAATAAATATCCATTGGGAGTAAGGTAATGACACATTTTGTGAATTAGATTTTCTTGGGTTTTCTTATCAAAGTATATCATGACATTTCTGCAGAAAATAAAGTCAAAAGGTCCTTTAAAAGGATATGTCTCGTTGAGATTTAAACGAGCAAATCTTACTATATGCTTTAGCAGCGGTACGACTTCGTAACTGTCAATATTTGGACAAGTTCCTGCGATCCTCTTGAAATATTGCCTCCGTAGCTCAGGATGGACGCGTTGCACCTTCTCGGAGGAATAGATCCAGTCTTGGCTATGTCGAGCGCTCGCGTTGAGATGTCTGTCGCTAGGATTTTGAAATCAAAGTGATCG
>CALBZH010000671.1 GCA_937889795.1 uncultured Syntrophobacteraceae bacterium
AGCGGCGCAAGTGGGCCAAAAGGGAGACGCGTTCGTGATCAACAAGGACGGGATCTTCCAAACGCAACCGCGCTTTAATGGTGAGCTGCTTGGCAAGTCCTCGGTTCCGATGTCCTCACGATTCGCGGGTGTCCAGAGCGCTCAGAAACTGACCAATGGAGACGGGGCGCTTTTCGCGAGCACATGGCTGAAGAACAAAGAGTGGATGCTTGTGGTCAAGGAAGACCCACGCGAAGAGATGATGCCGCTTCATCAGGCGCGGCTTCTGGTTTTCGGACTTGGCGTTGGCGGGGTCCTGCTCATTGTGGTGGGGTCGGTCTTTGTGACACGTCACATGATCGCGCAGCTGGTCAAGACGGATCGCGAAAAAGCGCAGCTGGATTCGAGCCTGATCCAGTCGAGTAAGATGGCGGCCCTGGGCAAGCTTGCGGCTGGGATCGCACACGAAGTGAACAACCCTTTGGCGGTCATCAAGGAAAAGGTGGGGTGGCTTCGGGATCTGCTCAGCGAAGAAGATATCAGCAGCAGCGAGAACTTCCAGGAATTCGACGAATCCATCCGCAAGATCGATTATCACGTCGACCGGGCCAAGAAAGTGACCCACCGTCTGCTCGGCTTTGCGCGTCGCATGGAGCCGGTCCAGGAGAAGGTGGATGTGAACAAGGTCTTGGACGAGACCATCGATTTCCTGCGCAACGAAGCCCACTATCGCAACATCACCATCGAAACGAGCTTTGAAAGTGGGCTGCCTCAGACACTGAGCGATTCAGCCCAGTTGCAGCAGGTGTTCTTGAACATCCTTAACAACGCGATCGATGCGCTCAAGCGTGATGGCGGCATTCACGTCATGACGGAATACGGTTCCAAAGACAATACGATTGCCGTCAAAATCAGTGACAATGGTCCGGGGATACCAAGCGAGGTTCTCGCGAAGATCTTCGATCCGTTCTTCACCACGAAGGATGTGGGAACGGGAACGGGGCTAGGACTTTCCATCAGCTACAGCATCATGGAGAAGCTGGGCGGAAGAATCATGGTCGCCAGTGAAGTCGGCCAGGGCACGATCTTCACGATCTACTTGCCGGTCAAGAGCTGACAAGCGTCTTGTCCGACGGCGGTGCACGCGTTAACACGACTCAGCGAGGCTCAGTTCATGGAGGACTTCAGAGTTCTGGTGGTGGATGATGAGCTCGATTTTCTCGAGACGATCGTGAAGCGGTTCAAGCGGCGCAAAATCCGGGCGGATGGTGTGAGCAGCGGTCGGGAAGCTCTCGCCCTCCTGGAGCAGGAGCACTTCGACGTCGTCATTCTGGATGTCCGCATGCCCGGGATGGACGGTATCGAAACGTTGAAGGAGATCAAGAGGAAGCGGCCTCTCATGGAGGTCATCCTGCTCACGGGCCATGCATCGGTTGAATCGGGGATGCAGGGGATGCAGCTGGGGGCTTTCGACTACGTCATGAAGCCGGCCGAATTCGAGGAGCTGTTGGAAAAGGTCCAGCAGGCCTACGAACGGAAAAGCCTGCACGAGGAAAAGATCCGGGAATCAAAGATCATTGTCTGAGTGCCTATCGTTGCGCGCACGAGCGGAAGTGGTTCACATGCTGGGGAATCGCCCTTTTGAGCTTAAGACAGTTCGGCATTATCTCGCTCCAGGGCTTATGATGCTTGTGGCGGTGAGTCTTATCCCCCTGGCTCATCCAGCCCTTTCCCTGCTGTGCTTTCTGGCGGGGTCCGTATCGTTTCTTACCATCCGCTGGCTTCACGCTGAAATTCGGAAAGCCTTGGATCAAAAGTGCGTTCTGGATGCCCAGCTGATCCAATCGCAGAAGCTCGCCTCCATCGGAGAGCTCTCTTCAGGGATTGCCCACGAGATCAACAACCCGCTGGCCATTATCGGGCAGGAGGTCGAATGGATCCGTCACGTCGCCAAGGAAATTGAAGCAGGAAGCGGCCTGACGATTGCGGACATGCAGGATTCCGTTCAGGAGATCACACGGCAGGTGGAGCGCTGTCGCGACATCACCCATAAGCTGCTGGATTTCGCCCGCAAGAAAGAGCCGCTGATTCAAGCGGTGGACCTCAACAAGCTTATTGAAGATATGGTTCGACTGGTCGAGCGGGAAGCCAAGCAGCACGGCATTGCAATCGAAAGGCACTACGGTCAAAATGTTCCCCCTGTGCGCACGGACGGCCCTCTTGTGCGTCAGGTCGTTTTGAACATTCTGAACAATGCAACGTACGCCATCCAGAAGGAGGGCGTCATCACCGTAACGACGAAGGAATCCGAAGACGGGTCCGCCGACATTGTGATCTCGGATACGGGCAGCGGGATCCCCAAGGAGGACCTGAACAAGATTTTCGATCCTTTTTTCACCACGAAGCCGCCGGGCAAAGGCACGGGGCTGGGACTCTCCATCTGCCACGGGATCATCTCGCGGCTTGGTGGCACCATTGCCGTCGAAAGCGAGGTCGGGCGGGGCACCATGTTCTCGATCCGGCTCCCGGGCGCAAAGACGTAAGGAGGCAGACGCGATGTCGGAGCTGAAGCCGCGGGTCCTCATCGTCGACGACGAAGAGCGATTCCGGATGACACTTTCAAAATTACTCAAGGTGAAGGGCCTGGATGTTAAGGCGCTCGGGAGTGCGAGGGAGGCGCTCGAGGAGCTCACGGATGCGCGCTACGACGTCATCCTGCTGGATGTCAAAATGCCCGAGATGGATGGGGTACAGGCGCTGGCGGAGATCAAGAAGCGCGATCCGCAGCTCGAGGTGATCATGCTCACGGGCCATGCTTCGGTGGATGTGGCCGTGGAAATCATGCGACTCGGTGGCTACGAGTACCTTCTGAAACCTTGCCCCATCGAGGATCTGATGGACAAGATCGACGCTGCGTTCGAGCGTAAAAAGGCAAGGGAGGAGCGGCGAAAGCGGGTGGGTGGCCAGGCGGCGGAGGGTGGACGGTGACTTGCACCCTCGCGCAATTGGCTTGGGAAGGGTTCTCGCGCTCGCCTCTCCGCAAGACCGATTCTTGCGCGGTCCTCCGATGGCCGTTTGCCGGGTGGGATCTCAATCCGTACTGTCGGTCTTCTTGAAGCTCTTGGAATCGACTTGGGTGTCTCGCATCAGCCGGTGCAGGTACTGCCGTTTGAGTCCAGATTCCCTGGCGGCTTGGGAGACATTGCCCGAGTGTTTGGCAAGGATCTTACTGATGTATTGAGTTTGGAATTCCTCCATCAACTTGTCTTTGGCTTCTTTGAAGGGCATGGTGAAGATCTCGTCCGCCGCAATGGTCGGACCGATCGGGCCGCTTGAGCTTGCTTCCGTAGGCTGCTCCAGCCCAAGGACATCCGGTAGATCAACCACGTCGCCCATGGCCATGATCACCCCCCTTTCAACGGTGTTTTCGATCTCCCGAACGTTTCCGGGCCAATCCCCCTTTGTCAGGTAATCCATGGCTCGCGCCGAAAAGCCGTTCACCTTCTTCGCGTGGAGAACGGCGTATTTTTGCAGAAAGTGCCGGCAGAGCAACGGAATGTCTGTTCTGCGCTCTCGAAGCGGCGGTAGGTGGATGTTGATCACGTTCAGACGGTAGTAAAGATCCTCCCGGAACTCACCCTTCTTGATCTTTTCGACAAGGGGCTGATGGGTTGCCGCGATGAGGCGGATGTCCACTCTGCGCAGCGTGTTCGACCCAATGACCTTGTATTCGCCTTCCTGGATCAGCCGAAGAAGCTTTACCTGCAAAGTGAGGCTGAGATCCCCGATCTCATCCAGAAAAAGGGTCCCCTGACTGGCTTCCTCAACGAGCCCCTTCTTATCGCGCAGTGCGCCCGTGAACGAGCCTTTGAGGTGTCCGAACAGCTCGGTCTCGATCATGGTTTCGGGGATGGTGCTGCAGTTGATTGGAACGAAGGGCTTGTCCTTGCGCAGACTGTGCGAGTGGATGGCGGACGCGACCAACTCCTTGCCCGTGCCGCTCTCGCCCGTGATGAGGACGGTGGCCGTTGTCTTGGCAACGCGGTCGATCTGGTCCTGGAGCAATCGCATGGCCGAACTGCTTCCGATCAAGTTTGGAAAGAGCGACCGTCCTTCGAGCTTCTCACGCAGATAGGTGTTCTCGCGCTGCAGGTCCTGCCACTGCAGGGCCTTTTCAAGAACGTGCAGGATTCTTTCTTTGCGAAAGGGCTTGGTGATATAATCGGTCGCTCCTTTCCGGGTGGCCTCGATGGCGGATTCGATCGTTCCGTAGGCGGTCATGAGGATAACGGCGATGCTCGGGTCTTTCTCCTTGACCGCTTCCAGTACCTGAATGCCGTTCATGCCGGGCATTTTGAGATCGGTAAAGACGACGTCGAATGTCGACTCTTTAAGCAGGTCGTCCACTCGAGTGGGGTCGTCGGTGAGGGTGACCTCGCATGAGGCCCTATCGCTCAGAATCCGCTGCAGAAGCAGCAGCATGTCCTTTTCGTCGTCAACGACCAGGATTTTAACCGCCATGTCTGGACCTCTTTCGGGAATAAGCACGTTTGCGGTTTTGGTTCGAACACGAAGGCCTTACGGATGATGCTATTTTCAATCTGTCAGGCGGTGTTCGTCAATAGGATTGTCACCTGAAAGCTTCACCCCGACAAACCCTTCCAACGTGGCATTCGAGGCGGTTCGCATGCAAGCCAAGGAACGGATCAAACTCCACAAGCTCCTCAAAGGACTTGGCGCTCTCACGCTTGTCCTGGTTGCCGGTGCCTCCTACCTTGGAGCTTCCACCGTGCGTTACATGAAAGGGGTAATTCGGGACCAGT
>CALBZH010000672.1 GCA_937889795.1 uncultured Syntrophobacteraceae bacterium
CCAGCATCGGGACAGCGACCATCATGTGGACCACATAGATGACGTAGGTGGCAACGGCCATGTCCAGAATTCGGGTGAAGTGGACCAAGATGCCGGTCAAAGTGGTGAGCTGGAGAAGGATCAGGAACGTCCAGTCGGTTCCGTGAGAATTCTTATAGACCGGCTTGCTCTTTCTCAGACGGCCAATGAGGGCGTAAGTAGTCCCATACAGGATGGCAAAGGTCGCATAGTAGCCGAGCAACCGGATCGGATGGAAGAAATTATACTCCGGCCAGTCGCGCTGAAACCTCCACGCTTCGCTTTGCCAAAAAAGAGGGATCGGTCCGGCAATGAAGGCGACCACCATCAGGAACACTGACGCGTAGCCCGTCATAATCATCAGATGCACGAACCACTGGTGCCTGTCGGAGCACTTGCTGAACTGCTTCTGGGTAAGGAAATGGGTTAACAGCAGCTTCAGTTCACTGGCGTAAACCCGAAGCGGGATCTTCCCCCACAAATCCCCCAGGATGATCCGGACGCACCGGTACACATTGCTCAGGAGGAAGAAGGACAGAATCGAGGCCATCAGCAAGTCCGCCTTCTCGATTCCTTCCGCCGACCAGATGGTATTGATCATCGGGTGCTGGTAGTTGGGATTCGGGGCTGTCGCCCACCACAGGAGGAGGCCCAGGCCGACCAGGATGCCCACGATGGTGACCGCTGCAATCTCGAAGGCTTCCGATGTGTAGAATCTCCGGGCAAAACCAGTCCAGTCGTACGACGCGGTCAAATAACGCCTGCTCACCATCATGGCTTCAGCAGGATCCGCCCCCCGCGGACAATGCACCGAACAATCGCCGCAGTAGTAGCAAAGCCACGGCTCGGGGGATTCCAGAAGTTTTGTCGCCTGCCCCAGTTGAAAGTACCTGACCATCTTCCTGGGGAACGGATTCTCCGGTGTTGCGAGGGGACAAATCCCCGTGCAGTTTCCGCAATTGTAACACTTGTGGGCATCCTTCAGACCAAAGTCCTTCATTTCCCTCATCATGTTTGGATTGAGCCTTATGCTCATGCCAGCCTCCTGACAGATCACGTAGGGTGTGCTTCCTTTAGACCGAGGGGGACCAGGGCTTGATCGTTCAACCGCTCAATGGGGTCTTCCACCTCCTCCAACGAACAGGCTCTCAAGATTGCCGCATTGCAACGGTCAACAGCCCGACTATCAGAAGAAAGATTGTGCCCAACATGGTAACCTCCTTCTCGTTTCACCTCCGCTCCGCGCAGATGGTCTTTGTTCATTCCCATACCACGCCGCACGAATCGATACACGGCTCCGATTCCAGGCAAATGTGAAAGCCAATTCACTTTCGCCTATTAGTTAACGTCCTTTTCCTGAAAGTCAACGGGTGTCGCCGAGCAAGTGGAGTAACGCACTTCGGATATAATCAGATAAGAGTCTGATGGATTCTCCTTCTGCCTATGTTCTCAGAACAATTTTTGACATTGGCAGAAAAACAGGCTAGTAAAAGTGAAGATGCAATCACATAAGCCGAGGAGGACGACATGCAGAAGCTACGAACTGAAGTGCGACGGGAGCAGATCGGTCAAGCTGCTCTGAGACTTGTAGCCAATCACGGCATGAACGCACTCACTATGACTAGAGTCGCCCGCGAACTCGGGCTTGCCCCCTCGGCAATTTACCGCCATTTGAAGAACAAGAACCGGGTGCTCGATGCGGTCTTGGATTTGGTGCATGAGAGATTGGCGTCAAATGTCAAAGAAATCAGAAAGGACCGAGGAAATGCGCTCGAGCTTCTCAGACAACTTCTTATGCGTCACATGCGGTTGATCCATGCATACCAGGCTCTTCCTCGGATTCTCTTCTCGGATGAGATCTATAGTGGTGATCCTGAGAGGAAAGCAAAACTGTACAGGATCATTTCCGACTATCTTAGCGAAGTCTCTGAAATCGTTCGGGAGGGGCAACAAAATGATGAAATCCGGAAGGATATCATTCCGAAAACCGCGGCCTTAATGTTCTTTGGAATAATCCAGCCAACGGTCATCCTCTTTCATTTGAGTGAAGGAGGACTTGACGTGAACAAGCACCTTGACGGTGCCTGGACGCTTTTTGTCGACGCCATCAAGGCCAGGTGATTGCTCGCTGTTTTCGGTTCTCAGGCCTGCTTGCTGCCTTCTCAGGATCCACAACCGGAAAAGATCTGTTGGGATATTCCGATTTCGACCACAATTCCAAACAGGCCCTAAGAGGCACTGCGCCGTGGGTCCTCTCTCTCGCGCAGTCGGTGAAAGATCATGAAGGGGGAGGGATGACAGTCCCCCTTCGATGGTGGATCACCCGAGAATGGCTTTCAAGTCCTCATCGGGCGTGCTGATGGGCATGATGTTGAAGTTCTTGACCAGCACATCGAGTACATTGGGCGTCACGAAAGCGGGGAGCGACGGCCCGAGGCGAATGTTCTTGATGCCGAGATGGAGCAGGGTCAGGAGGATGGCGACCGCTTTTTGCTCGTACCAGGACAGGATCAGTGAGAGCGGCAGATCGTTCACGCCCACATTGAACGCCTGAGCGAGGGCCACGGCCACCTGGATGGCCGAGTACGCGTCGTTGCACTGGCCCATGTCCATGAGTCTCGGAAGGCCGCCGATGGTCCCGAGGTCCTTGTCGAAGAATCGGAATTTGCCGCAGGCAAGGGTGAGCACCACACAGTCACTAGGGACTTTTTCGACGAATTCCGTGTAATAATTGCGGCCCGGCTTGGCGCCGTCGCAGCCGGCCACCAGGAAGAAGTGCCGGATGGCCTTGCCCTTCACGGCTTCGATCACCTTGTCGGCCACGCCCAGAACCGTATTCCTCGCAAAACCGACCAAGACCTCCTTGCCGTTGGAATCCTCGGTAAATCCGGGCAGGCTCAGGGCCTTCTGGATCACGGGGCTGAAATCCCGGTGCTCGATGTGGGGAGCTCCCGGCCATCCGACGATGCCCGACGTAAAGATGTTTTCTGCATAAGCTTCCTGCGGACGCTGGATGCAGTTGGTGGTCATGAGGATCGCGCCCGGAAACTGGCTGAATTCCTTCTGCTGATTCTGCCAGGCCGTCCCGAAGTGGCCATAGAAGTGAGAATGGGCCTTGAGCTTGGGATAGCCGTGGGTCGGGAGCATCTCCCCGTGGGTGTAGATGTCGATGCCTTTGCCGGCAGTCTGTTTGAGGAGCTCATCCAGGTCCTTCAGATCATGGCCCGAAACGAGGATGGCCCTGCCTTTCCGATGCCCGAGGGGGACTTTGGTCGGCACCGGATGCCCGTAGGTTCCCGTGTTGCCAGCGTCCAGAAGCTCCATGGCCTTGAGGTTCACTTCGCCAGCCTTGAGCGTCAGGCCGACCCAGTCGTTGAGACCGAGGCTCTTGTTCATGGTGGCGGCCAGGGCTTCGTGAACGAAGGCGTAAACGGTGTCGTCCTCCTGGCCCAGGATCTGGGCGTGGTCGGCGTAGGCGCTGATGCCCCGAAGGCCGAAAATCACGGTGTGCTGGAGCGACAGGATATCCGGGTCGATGGAGGGGTCGGACTTGAAACCGACTTTCTCGCCCTGGGCCACCATGGCCTCGATTGTCGACTCCGGGATGAAATTGGCCGCTTCCTCGGAGAATTCCGTCTTGCCTCCTGCCGCTTTGATTTTCCCTTTAAGGGCCTCGCGCAGCGCGACGGCACGCCTGACGAAGGCCGCAACATCGGCTGGATCGAAATTCACGTTGGTGAGCGTCGAGAACATGGCCTCGACCGTGAACACATTGGTTACGCGGTCGTTCACGC
>CALBZH010000673.1 GCA_937889795.1 uncultured Syntrophobacteraceae bacterium
GGCCGACAAGACGGACGGCAGGTGCGCGGTCCACTCCATCGCCGCGAGGGAGGTAAGGCGCAGGCGGGGGGGCGGCAAGCTTTCCCCGATCGTCCGGATCAGGGCTGCCAGGGTTTGACCGGGCTCCAGTTCCTTGCCCCACTGACCAAGATGGATGCCTGAGAGCACCACTTCGATGTACCCAGCGGTCAAGAACCGTTCCAGCTGTGTCAGGACATCGGGGGCAAGCAGGCTGCGGCTCCTGCCCCGCGTCAAGGGCACGATACAATAGGAGCAAAAGGCATCACAGCCATCCTGGATCTTGAGGAAGGCCCGTGTGCGCCCCAAGTGCATCCGGCGCACGGACAGCGGTGTGAGCGACACCGCCTCGCGCGGGTCCTTGATCGCGATACAGGGGGCCGTGAGGCTTCCGTCTTGGTTCAGCCAAGTGAGCAGGTCAGTTTTTTCGGTGTTCCCCAGGATGTGCGTTGCAAGGTGCTCGGAAGCGATTCGTTCGGGCTCGATGTGGGCATGACAGCCGACCAGCACGATTTTGGCCCCCGGCCGAGCCCGTTGGGCCCTGCGCAGAAGCTGGCGGGACTGGTATGCTGCGCTCCCGGTGACTGAGCAGCTGTGGACAATGTAAATGTCCGCGGGATCGCGGAAGGACACCAAACGGCAGCCCGCCCCTTCCAACGTCTCCAGAAAGTGGGAGGACTCATATTGGTTGATCTTGCACCCCAGGGTTTCCAGTGCAATCGTGGTGGTCATGTGGGGGTCCTCTGAACGACCGACTCAGTCGTAGGATTGAATGATGCCGCCGCCCAGGACGACGTCCTGGTCGTAGAAGACGGCCGCCTGTCCTGGTGTCACGGCGCGCTGAGGTTCATCGAAGCGCACGGTCACTCGGCCGGTGTCCAAGGGAATCACAAGGGCCGGGGCAGGCCGATGCTGATTTCTGATTCGGACCTGGGCCGAAAGAGGCTCTAACGGGGCTTCAACCGAAACCCAGTTGACTGCTCCAACCTCGATTTCTCCCCGGCGCAAGTCTTCGGCGCGGCCCACTCGGATCGTGTTGGACGCCGCATCGATCGCGACCACATAGAAGGGAGCCGTGGATGCGATTCCAAGTCCTCGACGTTGACCGATCGTATAGGCGGAAATCCCTTTGTGCTCTCCCAGTACTCGCCCTTCCTGATCCACGATGGAGCCAACCATTTCGTATCGGTTCTTGCCCGCTCGTTCCGCAAGAAACCCATGATAGTCGCCGTCAGGGATGAAGCATATTTCTTGACTCTCGCCTGACAAGAGACCGGCGACCGGGATGTTTTGACTCCATGCCACGACATCCCGTTTGAGGGATTCACCCAGGGGGAAACAGGATGCGGCAAGCTGTGCTTGTGTCAGCCCGTAAAGGAAATAGGATTGGTCCTTGGCAGGGTCGATCGCGCGCCTGAGTCGGAATCGGGTTGAGCTGTCATCGGGTGGGTCAATGCGTGCATAGTGGCCGGTTGCGAATCGTTCCGCACCCATCTCGCGGGAGTGGTCGAGGAGGGCACCGAACTTCACCAGCGGATTGCACAGGACACAGGGATTCGGGGTTAGGCCGAGGCGATAGGTCTCCTCAAATGGCTTGAGGACTCGCTCATCAAAGTCTCGGCGCAGATCCACCCACATCAGTGGAATGGAAAGCCATTGAGCGAGCCTCGCGAGATCAGCTTCTCGTCTGGCGTGGAGGCTCGCTGCGCACCACCGTCCCGAGCTCGACTCCGGCTGGATGCGCATGGAAACACCCATGACCTGGTGACCCAAGGCCTTCAGAATGGCGGCGGTCCGAAGGCTGTCCACTCCGCCGCTCATGGCAACGGCAAATCGCACGCGCGTCTACTCGTCCTGTCCCTCTTGTGAATGAAGAAGCTGCCAGAAGTCATTCTTGTGGGATATCGCTGAATCTCGAGAAGGCACCGAAAAACGATCTGCGAAGCGCCCACTACACGACGCCCCGGTCAAAGGTCACGACCATGGCCCTGGAGGGACACGCCTTGACGCAGAGCTCGCACGCGCTGCACCGCTCGGACTCGAACAAGACCGCCATCTCGGGACGTTGGATGTGGAGAGCCCCCGTTGGACAGACAGCAGTGCAGGCGCCACATTGGTAACAGAGGGTATCGTCGCGTCGAATGCCGTGGGCCACGGGCTCGATTTCGACGCCGCACGACTTGAGGTAGGCAATGCCTCGGTCATAGTCTTCACGGGAGCCTTGAAGCTCCAGGACAACGATTCCTTCCTTGCGTGGATAAATTTGAGCCTTAAGTATATTGAAGGTAAGGTTGTAGTCGCGGACCAGATTGGTGATGATCGGCTTTTCCACGATTTCCCTGGAAAACCGAAGGACGAGCATTCGTGCATACATGAGCGGGGGACTCCTTTTCCTGATGAGATCTTCAATAGGGATTGAAAGATAACATGGTGCAAAGCGATGGCCAAATTCTTTGTAAAGCGGAAAACTATTGATGATGGAGGGGATAGGCGGTTGGGTGATCCGTCCTGGATGTGGAGGGAGCCAGTCGAAATGGGTTCAAAAACCGCGCGGGGTAAGCTATGCTTGCTCAAACGATACAGGCTGCCTGCGTAACAGTGCCTTATGAATTCACCCCTTGCTGATAGCTCGTTATGCCTGAGCACACCCTCACTGGCTTGGAGAAGGGAGTAAAGATGGCATGGTAGACGGTCCCCAGCGGGAACGCTTAAATCGGTTTCGATCCTTGATGGAGCGGGAGGAGTTGGATGCCTTCCTGGTCGCAGTCCCCGAGAACCGTCATTACCTCAGCGGTTACAAGGCTGAGGACCTTTTGCTGACCGAAAGCTCTGGCTATTTGCTGATATCAGGCTCCAGGCAGTTCCTCTTAACGGACTTTCGCTACGAAGAGGCTGCCAAAGCCGAAGCCCCGAATTTCGAGATCCTCATCTACTCGGTCGGATTTGGCCAAGTGCTGCCCGATCTGTTTTCGACCCTTTCGGTCAACAGGGTTGGTTTCGAAAAGGAGTTCCTGACGTACCAGCGATTTCAGCAAATGTCCGAGGCGCTCCAGTCGGCCCGGCCATCGGCGGAGCTGGTCCCTTCGGAGGATCTCGCTCAGGAGCTGAGGATCATCAAGGATGAAACGGAGATCCAACGGATCAAGGCATCGTTGGCGCTCACCGAACGCGTGCTGGAATCCGTTTGGGATGGCTTGGCTGTCGGGAAGCAGGAGCGAATGGTGGCCTGGGATATTGAGCGTTCCATTCGAGAGGGCGGGGGGGAGGCCGTGTCATTCCCGCCCATCGTGGCAAGCGGCCCGAATGCTGCCCTGCCGCATGCCGAGCCTACGGATCGAGAAATCGGAATCGGCGAATCGGTGATCGTGGACATGGGCTCGAAGCTGAACGCTTATTGCTCGGATATGACCCGGACTTGGGTTGCCGGAGAGCCGGAGCCGCGGGTCAAGGAGATCTATCGTATTGTTCGGGAAGCCCAGTTGGCGGCTCAGGAGGCCATCCGTGCTGGAAGGGATTCCGTTGAGGTGGACGCGGTGGCTCGTGGCATCATCGCTGATGCCGGCTACGGGAGCCAATTCGGACATGGTTTGGGCCACGGAGTCGGGCTTGCGGTTCATGAGAAGCCTGGCCTCAGGCGGCAGGGGCCAACCGTCTTGGAAGAGAACATGGTGGTCACCATCGAGCCGGGCATCTATCTGCCAGGTGTGGGCGGTGTTAGGCTCGAGAACATGGTGCGCATCACCAAGAACGGCTGTGAGGTGCTGAACGGCGCTCATTTGTTCTATGACTGGTGACGTAGGCGGGAAGCCATGCAGTTTCAAAAGATCACATTTACGAACGAACGGGGTGAGCAGTTGGCCGGGCGGCTGGACTTGCCGATCGACGAGAAGCCGCGCGCCTATGCGCTGTTCGCCCACTGCTTCACCTGCACGAAGAACCTGAACGCCGTATTTAATATCAACCAGGCTCTGACGCGGAGAGGGATTGCGGTTCTGCGGTTCGATTTCACCGGTCTCGGAGAGAGCGAAGGAGAGTTCTCCGAGACCAACTTTGGGACCAATGTGTCTGATTTAGTCTCCGCGGCGAGATTCCTCGAAGGAAGCTTCGAAGCCCCGAAGCTGCTCATCGGGCACTCCCTGGGAGGGGCTGCCGTCCTTCATGCCGCGCAGCAGATCCCGAGCAGTGTCGCGGTGGCAACCATCGCGTCGCCTTTCGATCCAAGCGCTGTGCGGCGTCATTTGGGAGACAGCGTCCAAACCATCGAGGAGCGAGGGGAAGCGTCCATCACGTTGGCGGGGAAGAGCTTTGTAGTCACGAAGCAGTTTCTTGAGGATCTTGAGCAGACGAGCATGGAGGATGCCATCCGGAATCTTGAACGGGCCTTGATCATCTTCCATTCGCCTCGCGATACGGTTGTCGGAATTGACAACGCGGCCAAGATTTTCCAGACTGCGAAGCACCCCAAGAGCTTCGTCTCGTTGGATCAAAGCGACCATTTGATCTCCGATCGGTCCGATGCCGCGTATTTGGGCGAGGTGCTCGCTGCCTGGGCTAAGAAATACATCCAGGGACTGGACGACAAGCAGCGACCTGTGCGGGACCCAAGTGACAACCGGGTTACGGTTCGGACGGGAAAGGTCGGTTATCAGACGGAAATTTCCGCCAACGAGCACCGTCTCATTGCCGACGAGCCGGTTTCCGTGGGCGGAGCGAATACGGGTCCCACGCCGTACGACTACCTTGTCGCCGCCCTGGGAGCCTGTACGTCCATGACTCTACGAATGTACGGTGATCGCAAGCAGCTTCCACTCGACGGGGTGGTTGTCCGGTTGCGCCACCAAAAGGTCCATGCTACCGATTGCGTGGAGTGTACAACCAAGGAAGGGGTGGTCGATGTGATCGATCGAGAGATCGAGCTGATCGGCTCGCTCGATGAATCGCAGCGCAAGCGGCTGCTCGAGATCGCCGACCGCTGTCCTGTTCACCGAACGCTTCATTCTGAAATCCTCGTCAAGTCCCGGTTGAAGGATGAGCACGGGGAGAAGGGGCAGAGGCCCCTGTGACTAACCGCACCCTGACCGGGTGCTCGCCAAAGGGAGGATGACGTATGAAAGTTCCTTTGGAAGTCAGTTCGAGAAACGTCGATCTCACTGATGAGCTTAAGGATCTCATTCACGAAAAAGCCGGAAAGCTGCGCACATTCCATGACGGGATCATCAGTTGCCGCGTTATGGTGGAGGTGCCCCACCGCAGTCAGAAAAAGGGGCATCCTTACAATGTTCGCATCGAATTGACCGTTCCCGGCGGGGATGTCGTGGTCAAACGCGAGCCCAGCGAAGACCTGCGAGCCGCGATCGTGAGCAGTTTTGACATTGCCGAGCGGCAGTTGAAGTCCTATGCGGGGAGGCAGCGCGGCGAGGTTAAGACCCATGAAGAGAAGCCCACGGCAAGAGTGGACAAGATATTCCTCGACGAGGGATATGGCTTTCTGATGACACTGGACGGCAGAGAGATCTACTTTCACGAAAATGCGGTCTTGGGGGCAAAATTCAAGGAGCTTTCGGAGGGAATGCTGGTGAGCTTCGTCGAAAGGGAGGGCGACAAAGGGGCTCAGGCCAGCAGCGTGATGCCTTTCTGAATCTCGGCTTCCGAGAAGCGATACTGGCTCTTATTTTACCGTCAACGCCCTTCCCCGGGGCGTTGACGGGGTAACAGGACGCCCACCCCTTCCAAAGCAGAGGACTGCGTCGCTCCTGACGCATATGTTTGGGGGGAGGTCCACTTTGGCATACGCCGCTTGATCCACACGTGATTCCACTCTGGCTCCTCTG
>CALBZH010000674.1 GCA_937889795.1 uncultured Syntrophobacteraceae bacterium
CACCGCGAACGGAACGGGGGGCTTGGGGGGAGACCAGAAACAGAACAGCTCCTTGAGACCATCGAGGACGTCCATGGTGTGGCTCTCTAATGGGCCCCCTTGCTTTGGAACACCAGGCCAATGGCAAGGCCGGCCAGAATTGCGATGACTGTCGCCAGAACGCCGTACAGCGCCGAATGTCCGAATGCCAGGCTGGCCAGCATGGCGGGAAAGCCGACCAGGGTGACCGTCACCGGTTGCTGGGAGCGCGCCACGATCTGACCCTTGCTGATCGCGGCAGCCTCCACCAGATAATCGCCGGGAGTGAGGCGAGAGGGAATCGGAATCCTCGCCGTGAAGGTTCTAGCCGCGCCCGTGGCGGAGCCATAGGTCACGTTGCCCACAGTTTCCCGGTACAGCCCTTCCCCTTGTTTCAAACGAAGGAGCTCTTCCAGTGCCGTCTTCCGGTCGATCCCGTTGGAGGCGACCCGAGCGGAATCCTTAATCCCGGAAAGCCCCAGCCCCTTGATGGCGGATCCATCCCCGCCGCTGCCTAGGCTCTCCAAGTCGACTGCCGAGCTCACCAGGCAGACACTGGGCACACTCTTGAAGATCAGGGAATCCAGGTTCATCCACATGATGCCGAGGACCTTTCCCCTCTCCTTCATGTGCAGGTCGCAGGTGGCGCCCAAGAATCGAAGGACTACCTGACTGTCCGAAGGAGCCGTTCCCGATACGCTCACGGACGTGCCGTCATAGAAAGCGTCGATCTTCAGCTCGCTTGGCGTTACGGTCATCTTGATCGAATCGATCGCGAAAGCCGGGGTGACGGCCATCAGGAGCAGCAGTGCCGCAGCGGCAATACCAAGTCGTTTCATGGCTTAGTGTCCTCCCACATAGGCGAGCAGAACGTCGGGGCGGGCCAGGAGCTGGTAAAGCATCTTGACCATCACGATGAGGACCAGGGAGGCGAGCAGGACCTTCAGCTGGTCTCCATGAAGCTTCCGGCCCACCTTGGCGCCAAGCTGGGCGCCGATGGAAGACCCGATCAGCAAAAGCAGGGCCAGGATGAAATCGACCGTGTGGTTCTCCCAGGCCTGCATGATCGTGACGTTGATGCAGGTGAACAGGATCTGAAAGAGGCTCGTTCCCACCACGACGTGCATGGGCATTCTGAGCAGGTACACCATCACGGGGACCATGATGAACCCGCCTCCCACGCCCATGATCGCCGCGAGCACGCCCACCAGGACCCCGAGGACCAGCGGCATCAGGATGGACAACCGAACTCCGGAGCGCTTGAATTCGACCTGCCAGGGGAGGCTGGTGACAAGGCGCGCGTAGACCGATTCCTTTTGAGGCTCCGGGGCAGGCGCGTCGATCTTCTGCTTTCTCATGGACTGGATGCTCTCGACCATCATGTAGCCGCCGATCCCCCCCAGCATGATCACGTAAGTCACGTTGATGAGAAAGTCGGCATTGCCGAGTGCCCGAAGCAGCTTGATGAGCTGGACCCCCGCAGTGCCGCCCACCACGCCGCCGATCAGAAGGAGCCAGCCCATTTGGAAGTCGACGTTTCCAAGCCGGAAGTGGGCCAGCGTCCCGGACGTCGAAGCCCCGACGATCTGGTTGGAATCCGAAGCGGCGGCCACGGTCGCCGGAATGCCCATCATGATCAGCAGAGGCGTCATCAAAAACCCGCCACCGACTCCAAAAATGCCCGAAAGCAGACCAACAGCGCCTCCGAGGCCCAGAATCGCGAGCATGTTCACACTATTTCCGGCTATTGGCAGATACAGATGCAGTGGAATTCCCATTGTCATTGTCCTTGTTCAGGCTGAGTGGCTGCGATTTCTTGGGACTGACCAGTTCGACCTTGCACTTGATCCGATGGAGTATCCTACGAATGCTCAGAGGTCCCCTGTCCGATGGACGATGCTCACCCTCCGTCGATTCGGCGACCAGCAGGGTGATCTTGTTGTGCTCGATGAAGCGAACGACCTCTTCCTCATAGTCCCCCTCGGAAATGAAGTATTCGACGGGAATCCCCTCATCCTTGGCGATCTCGATCTGCAGCTCGAGCCGCTGCCGGACGCTCGACGGGTCCCTTGCGCCGGACACGCCCGCCGCTGCTTGGGCTGGCGGAAAGACCAGCAGGGCGTACACCTTGGCGTCGATTCGTTTGGCCAGCGATATGACTCTGGACCAGGCTTCCCATCCTCCACGGTGGGCGCTCATGCTGACTAAGACTCGTTCCATGCCTCACCTCGCTTGCGGTAACCCTCTAAGGCAAGGGAAATGCCAGGATGACAATATACTGAAATTGCAGTATTTTCTTATGAGGTGTCCGCGATGGAGGCGGTTTTCGGGGCGTTGTGTGTTTCAGTCTGAAATTGTGATCAAGTGCACGGACTGGTCGGATTCCAGAATGAAACGGTGAGTTGTGGGCGAGCTGGTGTGTGATCGGGCCGGGGGAAATGGGGTGAGACGTGGAATGATCCTTGCTCGCGAGCGAGGCTGAGTCTACGCTTGAAGAACCCGCAACCAGAGGAAACGTCATGATGCTTCGGCTTCACACCGGGATACGCTCCATGTGGCAGGGTCTGCCCAAAATGAGGGTGCTCTTCAGCTCGATCAAGGGACAAATCTTCATTGTTTTCGCCGTGGCCTTCCTCTCCTGTATCACCTTGACGTTGTTGAATTTCTGGAGTCTATCGATCGTGAAGGCCCGCCTCTTCCTCGGGGAACGGTACTACGACCTGTTCAACAACATTCTGGAAGTGCGTCGCTTTGAGAAGAACTTCCTCCTCTATCGGGACAGCGAAAGCCTCCACGAGGGGACCGGCTACCTGAAAAGAATCGACGGGCTGGTATCGGAGCTGTCCGAGGACATCATCGAGGTGACGGACCAGAAGACCCTCGATACGTTCGTGGGGTCCCTGAAAGACTACGAGCAGATGATGAAGGGCTTTGAGACGCAGGATGCAGAAGCCCCGAACGGCGAAGAGGCCCGTCAGCTGGGGAAGGTCCTGGTCGATTTCGCGGAGCAGCTGCTCAACACCAAGCGCGACCGGATCCACAAGGCCATCGTGCAGACCTCGCTGCTTCCGTTCGCTTTCTTGGGCGTTTTTCTGCTCTTGATGCTTTTGGTGGTCAAGTTGATCTCCCATGGGCTGCTTCGGCCTCTCGGGGTGCTTCAGGGGACGATCCAGCGGGTGGCGAAAGGAGATTATCGGCCGACGTCCTACGAGGGGCTGCACACGGATGAGGTGTCCGGACTGATCGGGGCCTTCAACCGCATGGCCGAGGAAATCGAGGCCAATCAGGAGAACCTGCTGCAGGCGCGCAAGATCGCCGCCCTCGGCACCTTCACGGCGGGCATCGCCCACGAGCTCAACAACCCCATCAACAACATCCAGCTGACGGCGGAGACGTATCTGGAAGAATACGGCGGACAACTGGACGCCGACGCCCGGGAAATGATGCGGGATATTCTCTCCCAGGCCGAGCGGGCGAGCGACATCGTGAGAAACCTTCTGGACTTTTCACGAACCGAGCGCCCCGCTTTCTCGAGCATCGACGCCATCGAGATTGTCCGCAGCACCGTGGCTCTGGTCAAGAACCAGATCATGCTGGCGGGAATCAAGCTCGACTTGGAGCTCATCGAGCCACTGCCGCGCGTTCGAGGCAATCTTCGCAATCTCCAACAGGTCTTCATGAACCTGCTCCTCAACGCCATCCAGGCCATGCCGGGCGGCGGCGCGATTACGATCGCGGTAGCCGTTCATTCCCCGGATCTGGTACGCTTTGACATCGGGGATACGGGGGTGGGCATCAAGCCTGAGGTCCTGGATCATATCTTTGAGCCGTTCTATACGACCAAGAGCGTCGAGATCGGAAGAGCGTCGTGTAGGGAAAGAGTGTAGATCTCGGTGG
>CALBZH010000675.1 GCA_937889795.1 uncultured Syntrophobacteraceae bacterium
GGAGTTCAGACGTGTGCTCTTCCGATCTGACTGCACCAGAGGCAACGGGATCCTTTCGTTCGCAGGGTTGCGAAAGGACTCCATGCGGCGAGCGAGAACCGGTTTTCCTGCCCAGCGCCCGGATGTCCTCCGCTCAGCAGCACAACGCTGAATGGGGATGCGGCGATCGATCTGCATAAATGGAGGAACGTCTCATCGGTTACATTTTCACGCAACAAGGTCGGCAGTTCGAAACGCACCTTGAAAGGCTCGTTGGGTGCCATCATGCGGCCTTTCCTGGAGCGTGGCGGATCGGACCCGAACGGCGATCGACGTAGCGGGGAAAGCGGTCCGGTGTCTTATCGAAAGAACGGCAGGAAGGACGCCATCGCTCATGGACGGCCAAAAAGCTTTGAGCGAGCTCCAGGCCGTAAGCGCTCAGGAATGATTCAGGATGGAACTGAACTCCGTAAACGGGCAAACGACAATGCTGTATGGCCATCACAACGCCATCTTCGGCCATACCAGTCGTAAGGATGTCCTGCGAGCGTATATCGACGCACAGAGAGTGGTAGCGCGCGACCGGAAAGGGCGAGGGGAGATACTCAAAAAGGCCGGTTGCCCGATGATGGAGCAGGGATTGCTTGCCGTGCATCGGAAGGGGGGCTTTCCGCGTGAATCCGCCAAAGACCTCGTTGATCACTTGCATCCCAAGGCAGACTCCCAGAATAGGAATTTTTCCGGAAAAGTGGCCGACCACCGCCTTGCTCAGGCCTGCTTGCGCAGGCGCTTTGGGACCGGGGGAGATACAGATCCAGGCCGGCTTTTGTTTCTCAATCTCGCTGAGGGTGATCTTGTCGTTGCGAAAAACCGCGACCTCGATGCCGAGCTCGGAAAACAATTGTACTAGGTTAAACGTGAAGGAGTCGTAATTGTCGATCATGAGCATGCGCATGGTGCTCTCCTGTGCGTGCGGCCCACCTCAAACGATGCATGTTGCAGGAAGCTCGAACAAGACCGGTCACGTGGATGAGGGGGCTGAGACGAAAAAAGCCACCCTGCTCGGTGAGCCTGGGTGGCTTGCGCCTGGCATAACTCACGGTAATGACACCCACATCATGTTGAGCGGAGCTTTTCAGAGAAAAGCCGCTTTGTCAAGAATGAATCACAGCGATGGCATTCATTGGAAGCGTGACAATCTGCCGGGTAACAGGCAGGACAGGGCCCTTTTCCAGAGTGGCGAATAGGTCCCAAGGTCGAATTGGACCGGCTCCACCGAACCGACGGAATCGCCGCGTATGATCTTCAACGGGGTATCTGAAACCATCGCGCGCGCGGCTTCTTTGCCGACGATGCGCTCGGCTTCTCTGTGGGCTGCGGCGAGGTGCGGTGAGCGGGTCTTACTGCCGTGGGCATCCGTCGCCAGGACGTGAGCCATACGGTGCTCCATGAGAAACACCGTGAACTTCTGAATCTCGATGCCGAAACGGCCGAGCAGGCTTGAGGCGGTGATCTGTGCCAGAGCCCCCATTTCGATGAGCTTGAGCAGTCGTTGGGGATTTCGGATGAATCCGGCGTTCCGCTCGGGATGACTGATGACGGGAATGACTTTCTGGTAGAGCAGACTTCCGAAAAGGCGCTCCATGTTTTCCGGGAGCGATTCGTGGGGCAGCTCGATGAGCGCATAGCGTCCGGTATCGTTGAGAGTCAACGCTGTTTCATCCCAGATGCGCCGCGGAATATCTTGATGGAAATGGAGCTCGGCCCCCGGGTAAATCTTCAATGGGATCCTACGGTCTTCCAGTTTTTCGCGTAGTAGCTGGTACGTCCTCAAAATGTCCGAGCGGGAGTTCTCATAGAAGAAATAACCCCAGTGGGGCGTGCACACCACGGCTTCAATCCCATCCTCCACGGCCAGCCACGCCATCTCCAGGCTCTGCTCCCAGTCGCGCGAGCCGTCGTCGATTGCAGGAAGCATGTGATTGTGAATGTCAATCATCTACACTCCTTGCTCGTGAGTGTGTTAAGAGACTCCCCTGCGGACGGTCCGGTCCTATTGCGCCTGTAAAGAACATGTTGCCCCGCATTTGGCAAGACTGCTTGCCACGCGAACCAGATCCATAAACCATTCTTGCTTCGGTCGTCCAATCTTGACATCCATCGCACTCATGGCCTCACTCATGGGAAAGGCTTCGATGCCGCGGCCACTCAGTCCGAGCACTTCGACGTCCATGCGGTGGCTGGTTATGGCATCGAGCATTCTAGCTGCTGCGAACGCCCCCATCCGCGTGGCCAGAATTCGGTCGAAGGCTGTCGGGATGCCGCCGCGCTGGACGTGCCCGAGAATGGCCGTTCTGACTTCGAATTCCTCCTTGGCTTCTTCCTCCATCAGTCGCCGGATGAAATCCGTCGTGTAATGATACGATGATTGTTCGTTGCGCAGAAAAATAACCATGCGCTTGCCCATGCGGAAGCTATTTTTCAGGGTTTCCACGTCTTCGTTGAGCTCCGCCAGACTGATTCCCGTTTCGGGCAGATAGGCCTTCTCTGCTCCGGTCGCTAAAGCGGCCATCAGCCCCAGGAATCCGCTTTGTCGACCCATGACTTCTACAATGAACGCGCGGCGGGTTGCGCCGGCCGTATGTCGAATCTTGTCGACAGCCTCCATGATGTTGTTCAATGCCGTATCCGCTCCGATGCAAAACTCGGTGCATGGGAGATTGCTGTCGATCGATGCCGGTACCAGCACGACGGGGATCCGAAGCGCAGGAAAACGATCGGTTTGACCAATAAGTTGTTGAATCTTCAGGTAAGTCCCCCATCCACCGATGGTGATCAGGCCGCGTATGTTATGGCGCAAGATGTTGTTGGCGATCTGTTCCACGTCCTCTTCGCCAAGGTCGATGCGTGAGGTTCCAATATCCGACGCCGGACGGTTGATCCAGGTGACGAGCTCGTGCCAGTCCAGGTCCACGAGCTCATCGCGAACGAGTCCCAGGAAGCCGTCCTTGACCCCCCGAACGCGGATCCCTTCGTTCATGAGACAGCGCGCTGCGACACTGACGGCAGCATTCATCCCCGGAGCGTCCGCACCTGCCGTGAGAATGGCAACCGTGCCGTCTTTTCTAGACTCCTGACTGGGAGCGATTCGCGTCAGGGTCTTCACGAGAGAAAGTGCATTGCCGAAAGTTTCTCCGCGCAATTCAAGGGCCTTCGCATAGTTGCCGTTTTCGATCTCCTGGCGGACGGCATTGCTTTTCTCGACGACCTCCAAAAGAGGCGTTGCAACAACCACATTTCGCCTCAATCCGAGCATGTGCCGATGGAGTGCGTCCGGTTCGTCCAGCAAGACGTCCACGGCGGCAACTCCCAGTCGAGTCGCGAGCACTCGGTCGAAGGCTGTCGGGGCACCGCCCCTCTGGACATGGCCGAGCACGGTGACTCGGACTTCGATGCCGAGACGTTCGCTCAAGATCTTTCGCAGGTCTTCGGACCCGATGTGGAGGCCATCGGCATGACGGGCACCTTCGGCGACCACGACCATTTGGTGTGCGCGCCCGATTTCACGCGCCTTGTCGATGGCGGCTACCATCTTCTGGTGCCAGCGCAGCTCCAGCTCCTCTTCGGGAACCAGCACCCAAGAAGCGCCACCGGCCAGAGAGGCGTTCAGGGCCAGATAGCCGCAATGGCGCCCCATGGTCTCGACCACGAACGTACGCTGGTGCGACGCCGCCGTGGAGGTCAGGTCATCGATGGCCCGGGTGATGTGATTGAGGGCCGTGTCCGCGCCGATACACATGTCCGTCCCGTGGAGGTCGTTGTCAATGGAGCCAGGAAGCCCGATCACTTGGAGGGGACGGTGCTCCTCGGGAACGGGAATATCAGGGGCGTTTGCCCGGACCCATTCAACGTGCTCCACCCACTCCTCGGAAAGAATGTGCGCTCCCATGAGCGAACCGTCTCCACCGATCACAACCAAGGCTTCGATGCACTTCTGAAGCAGGTGAGCAACGGCCTGCCGTCTTCCTTCCTTGGTACGAAAACGCTCCGAGCGTGCCGTGCCCAGGAAGGTTCCGCCTTTTTGGAGGATGCCCCCCACATCTTCCCACCGAAGCAAGGGAATGGCATCGCCTCCCTTCACAAGGCCCTCATATCCCCCATAAATTCCGTAAACCGGCACGCCCCGATCCAGCGCTCGACGGACGACCGCGCGCACGGCTGCATTCATTCCCGGAGAATCACCCCCACTGGTCATGACCGCGAGATTCTTCAGCATGGCTCGCTCCCTGATCGTCGGTCCGGTTATTGAGCTGACAAAACACAGGCTTGGGTCATAATGGCAGCAATCGTTTCATGCCTCAACTGAATTATTTTTTTGTTTTCTTATCCAAAACCAAACGATACTATAACCCAGTTTGGGTTTGTGATCGAAATCACAAACCTGTGTTTTGAGTTCCCTGGTGCATGGTCATTCTGTCTTGCTGGGTACGCCCCGGAGAGCCTCATCGCGATGGGGGCGTTGGCCAGTCTTGGGGACTTGACACTGCGCGAGCGCCGGTGCGAGCTGATGTTCTGGTCGCAAGTTGGTTCAATCGAATGCGGAGACGGGTATTGACGGCAACTATTTGGCGAGGGAGTGCATGGTCATGAACGAGAGAAATCCTATCGAAGCAGATCCCCGGGACGGTCGGGGCGGTCGGCGGCTGCACTGCAGGAATGCGGGCTGCGACCGATATGGCGGATTCGGGTTGCTGTTAGGTGCTTAGACTGGAATTTGATTTCGGCGCGATGTCGAAATGATGGTTTTGACTTCCGGCATGTCCGGGAACGGGAGTTTGCTATGTCCGATTGGGAACCGAAAATAGTCGCCTTTCTCTGCAACTGGTGCTCTTACGGAGGCGCGGATCTGGCGGGCGTAAGCCGTATGCAGTATCCGGCCAACATTCGGGTGATCCGGGTGCCCTGCACGGGGCGCGTGAACCCCAAGTTTATTCTCGCAGCCATGCGCCATGGTGCGGACGGTGTGTGGGTTTCAGGGTGCCATCCTGGAGACTGCCACTATATCGAAGGCAATCTATATGCTCGGCGCAAGTTCGCCCTCTTGAAGAATCTGCTGGAGCACGTGGGGATCGAGCCAGACCGACTGCATTTTTCTTGGATCTCCTCCGCCGAGGCCACCAAGTTCGCCGAAACGGCCCGCGCCGTTGTGGGGGCTGTAAGAGCGCTCGGACCGGCCAAACATTTCATCAAGAAGCTTGCAGAGGTGGCTTAAATGCTTGCGTACACGGAAAAGATACGGGAAGCCGCTCGGCGGCTTCTTGCCGAGAATCGTGTGGATGTCGTGATCGGGTATCGCAAGGGGACCATTCCCTTTGCGAATGAGCCCTTCTTGGCCAAGAGCTCCGAGCAGGTGGATCGCCTGTATTGGGATGGGTTCTGTGGTGCAAACCTGGCCAACTACCTCCCCAAGCGGACGGACCGGGTTGCGATTGTGGCTAAGGGGTGTGATTCACGCAACATCGTCGTCCAAGTCCTGGAAAATCAGATCAGTCGCGACAATCTCTACATCTTGGGAGCCCCTTGCAAAGGGATGCTGGATCGCCGCGCCATCCGGAAGGCGTTGAAGGGGAAGGAAGCGACAAGCTGCGAGGAAGAAGACGGCAAGATTGTGGTGTCCGGCCGAGGGTTTTCGACCTCCTTCGAGCGTACCGACGTCCTCCAAGAGAACTGCACGATTTGTATTCACCGCAATCCAGTGATCTATGACGAGCTTCTGGGTGATCTCGTGCCTGAGCAGCAAGGTGTCGACCGCTACGAGGACGTCCGCAAGGTGGAGGCCATGAGCCCGGAGGAGCGCTGGCGTTACTTCGAGGAGCTTACCGCATCCTGCATACGCTGCTATGCTTGCCGGAATGCCTGTCCCATGTGCTTCTGCCCGACCTGTTTTGTCGATGAGTCCACGCCGCAATGGGTTGGGAAGACGATCAATCCCACCGACACGCGAACGTTCCACTTCTTGCGTGCATACCACCTCGGGGGGCGTTGCACGGATTGCGGGGCCTGCGAGCGCGCCTGTCCCGTGGGCATCAAGGTTCGACAATTCACGAAAAAGCTGGAAAAGGACATCATCGAGCTCTACGGCTACGAGGTGGGACTCAGCCTCGAGCAGCGACCGCCTCTCGATACCTACAAGCCGGGCGATCCCGAGTCCTTCATCAAATAGCGACCGCGGCAGCGAATAAAAAGGACCGATCCATGTTGGAAGTCTATTTCCAAAAGGCAAAGTTGAACGAGGTCATCGAGCAGCTGATTCGACTGCTCCGTGTCTACGCGCCCGTGCTCAAGGGGGCGTATCACGAATTTGCTCAAATCAAGACGGCGAGCGACGCGGATTTGGGGTTCCAAAACACGCGTCTGTCTCCCAAAGGACTGTTCCATCCTCATCTCGAGCGGATGTTCGAGTTTTCCCTCGCTAAGGGAGACCCGCAGGCTTCCATCTTGAGGGAGGTGCCCAAAGACTATAGCCCCAGTGTCATCTTGGGGATTCGACCGTGCGACGCCCGCGCCTTTCAGGTAGACGACGTGAATTTCGACACTTCGGTTGTTAAGGACCCCTGGTGGGTCGAGCGACGAAAATCCATGACCCTGGTGGGACTTGCCTGTAACGAGCCGTGCAGCACCTGCTTCTGCACAACAGTTGGAACGGGCCCCTTCGACACCAACGGGTTGGACGCCGTGCTGGTCGACGTTGGGGATGGCTACGTCGTGCGCGCGGTCACGGAACGGGGCGAAGAGCTTGTTTTGAAGCTGGGGCTCAAGGATCTCGTTCCGGATGAGGCGGCGAAGAAGGCGGAAGAGCAGAAGGTTTCCGCTGAGCAGTCGTTAGGAAGGCTTTTCGACACCGAAGCCATCGCCAAGAGAGATTCGGCCGAGCTTTTCAACGCCGGCTTCTGGGAGGAGGTCCAGTTTGCTTGCATCAACTGCGGCACGTGTACCTTCCTATGCCCCACTTGTTGGTGCTTCGACATTCAGGATGAGGTCTCAGGAGAACAGGGGGAACGGGTAAGGCTATGGGATTCTTGCATGTTTCCGCTTTTCACGCTTCATGGCTCCGGGCACAACCCTCGCAGCCAGAAATTGCAGCGGGTTCGACAGCGGTTCATGCACAAGCTCAAGTACTACCAGGATAAATACCACCAGGGGGTGGCGTGTGTGGGGTGTGGACGTTGCGTGACTCAGTGCCCGGTCAATATCGACATACGAAGTGTGGCTCAATTGATGTCGGCGTCCTGCATCTGCTGAAGCCGAGCTCGTGAACCGGGGCGCGGCAGTGTACGCCAACAGCCCGGGTGACTTGTTTATGGAGGAATTCGAGGTGAACAATCCCTATCTACCTTATCCTGTTCGCATTGACTCGGTTGTGACGGAAACCGAAGACCGAAACCTGAAGACGTTCAAGCTCGTGTTCTTGAATCCTGAAGATGAGGCGAAATTCAGCTACATGCCGGGCCAGTTCGCCGAGCTTTCCATCGCGGGTCTCGGAGAAATCCCGATTGGCATCGCCACGTCTCCCACCGAAAAAGGCTTCATCCAGTTCACCGTGAACAAGGTCGGAAAGGTGACCACTCACCTGCACAACATGCAGGCCGGGGAGATCATGGGCGTGCGAGGCCCCATGGGAAACTGGTATCCGTGGGATCTTCTGGAGGGGAAGAACGTGGTGATCATCGGGGGTGGATTCGCGTTCACCACCCTCAGGTCGTCTATTATTTACATGCTGGATCCGGCCAATCGCCCCAAGTTCGGCGACATCAGCGTCGTTTACGGCGCTCGTTCTCCCGGACTACTGCTCTACAAGGACGAGCTCGCTGCATGGGAGGCGCGGGACGATATTCATATGCACATCACCGTGGATGGAACGAACGATCCCAACTGGAAATACAACGTCGGCTTCGTTCCGGCGGTCACCAAGCAGAAGGCTCCCAGCTCCGAGAACGCGTACGCCATCATTTGCGGGCCGCCGATCATGATCAAGTTCACGCTGCCGGTGCTGACGGAGCTCGGCTTCCCGCCCGACAGGATCATCTCCAGCCTCGAGATGCGCATGAAATGCGGGATCGGCATATGCGGGCGGTGCAACATCGGGACCGAATACGTTTGCAAGGATGGGCCGGTTTTTACGCTCGAGAAGCTCGCGCAGCTGCCCAACGAGTACTAGCCAGTGGCCATCAAGCATAAGCCGGAATGGCGAGGGTCAGACGATTTGGACAAACGGGGGTCGTTGCTGGGGTGCAAGTCGACTCCCCCGTTGACGACCGGAGCTTGAGAAAAAATGCTTTAAAAGAGCGGGTCGCCATGATATACGATCGGGCAATGCCTGATCATGTCGAATCACATTAGGGGAGAGAATGTATGGAGCCGTTGTTGTTGTCAAAACGTGAAAGGCGCAAGCTGGCGACTCAGTTCGCCGACCTGTGCCTTACCTGCGGCACATGTGCAGGCGGGTGCCCGGTCACAGGGGTCGATGGACTGGACGTCCGGAAAGCTGTGCGTATGGTGGTGCTGGGGATGGATCAGGAGCTGATCGACTCCAGATTCCCGTGGGTTTGCACACTGTGCGGACGCTGTGAGCATGCCTGCCCCATGAAGATCGACCTGCTCGCTTTGTTGCGGTCAGCCCGTGCACATCGGGAGAGGGACAAGGTTCCCGGCGTGCTTCACAAGGGCGTCGCGATGTGCCTGAAGACCGGCAACAACGTCGGCATTCCCAAGGAGGATTTTCTGTTCCTGCTCGAGGACATGGGCGCGGAGCTGGCCGAGGAGCTGCCCGGATTTGAAGTGCCGGTCGACAAGAAGGGGGCCAAGTACCTTTTCACGATCAACTCCAAAGAGCCTTTCGGTGAGCCGGAAGACATGATGTTCTGGTGGCGCATCCTGTACGCTGCCGATGAGTCCTGGACGACGACGTCGGAAAACTGGGAAGGCGTCAACTGGGGTCTTTTCACGGGCGATGATGAGTCCATGAAGGAAATTGTCGGGCGCATCGTCAAGAACTACAAGGAGCTCGGCTGCGAGTACCTTGTCTTACCCGAATGAGGGCACGCCTACTATGCGACCAGGCTTGGTCTGCAAAAATGGTATGCGAATGAAGGCGTCAAGTTCCTCAGCGTTCATGACCTGCTGAAGAAGTACCTCGAAGAAGGCCGTGTCAAGATCGATAAGTCCATACACCACCATCTGACGACGCTCCACGATCCGTGCAACTATGGTCGGAAGAGCGAGCGGATGTTCGGGCATGGGTATTACGAGGAGCCTCGTTGGATCATCAGCCAGTGCTGCGAGAATTTCGTCGAGATGTACCCCAATCGGGCCAATAACTTCTG
>CALBZH010000676.1 GCA_937889795.1 uncultured Syntrophobacteraceae bacterium
GGAAAGGGACCGGTGATGAGCAAATCATTTCATCCCCTCTGGCTGCTTCTTGCGGTTCTTCTCGTGCTTCCGACGGAATCGTACGGAGACCCCGATCACCTGAATATCATCCAGGTCAAAGACAGCATCAATCCGGGCGTCGAGGACTTCATCGATTACGCCATCGAACGCTCGGAGGAGGACCGGGCCCAATGCCTGATCATCCTGCTGGATACACCGGGAGGCCTCATGACGTCCATGCGGGGGATCTCACAGGCCATCTTAGGCGCCAAAGTGCCCGTCGTGGTGTTCGTGTCTCCGAGTGGAGCACAGGCGGCCTCGGCGGGAGTGTTCGTCACCGCATCCGCAGACATCGCGGCTATGGCGCCCGGCACCAACATTGGGGCCGCCCACCCGGTCACGACGGGGGGAGGCGACATGCCTTCGACCATGACTGAAAAGGTCGTGAACGACATGCTGGCGTTTGCACGGAGCGTCGGTACGCAGCGGGGGAGAAACACGGAATGGCTCGAGGACTCCATCCGCAAGAGCGTGTCCATCACGGCCCAGGAAGCCTTCGAGAAGAACGTGATCGATCTGGTCGCCGACGACCTGCCGGACCTGATCGCAAAGCTGGACGGCTGGGAGATTCAAAAGCAGGGCTCGCCACGAACATTGAAGCTCAAGGGCATCGAGCAGCGAACGATCGAGCCGAGCTGGCAGCACAGAGTTCTGCGAGCCATCAGCAACCCCAACATTGCCTACATCCTGCTCATGATCGGGCTGGCCGGGCTCTATTTCGAGCTGTCTCAACCGGGAGCGATTCTGCCCGGGGTGCTGGGCGGGATCTCCCTCATCATCGCGCTCTATGCCATGCAGACGCTGTCGGTCAACTTCGCCGGCGTTCTCCTGATTCTGCTCGCCATCGTGTTTTTCATCCTGGAGGTCAAGGTCGTGTCCTACGGCATGCTCGGCCTCGCAGGAGTGCTCTGTCTTCTGCTGGGCTCCCTCATGCTCTTTCGGGCGCCCCATCAATCGGGGCAGCTGGCTTATTCGGTCCTCATTCCCACGGTGCTATTGATCTCCGGCTTCTTCGTGGGCGTCGCAGCGTTGGCCATCCGAGCGCAGCAGCGCCGACCGCAAACGGGAAACGAAATCCTCGTGGGCCAGGAGGGCGAGGTGAAGCAGGATCTGGCCCCGACCGGCAAGGTGTTCGTCTACGGCGAGCTTTGGAATGCCGAGTCGGATGAGCCCATCCGTGCTGGAGAGCGGGTTCGCGTCGTTTCGGCGGACAATTTGAAGTTGAAAGTCCAAAGGATCGATGCTAGATAGCTCAAGTTGACGTACCGCCCGGTTTGAACCGCACCAGGCCTCAGGAGGGGAAGCATGTCGGTCTATGGGATCACCTTAATCATCGTGCTGGTCGCCCTGTTTTTCGGGAACGCCGTCCGAGTCCTGAACGAATACGAACGGGGTGTCGTCTTCCGCCTGGGACGCGTCATCAAGGCCAAGGGTCCGGGGTTGATCATCCTGATCCCGCTTCTCGACAAAATGCAGCGGGTGAGTCTTCGCCTCGTGGCCCAGGACGTGCCGTCTCAGGATGTGATCACCCGGGACAACGTGTCGGTCAAGGTGAGTGCCGTCATCTATTTTCGTGTGACGGACCCGGTGAAGGCGGTCATCTCCGTCGAGAACTACCTGTACGCGACGAGCCAGCTGTCGCAAACGACGCTGAGGAGTGTCTGCGGGCAGGCTGAAATGGACGATCTGCTCTCCGAGCGGGACAAGATCAACGCCCATATCCAGGAGATCTTGGATCGCCACACGGAGCCTTGGGGAATCAAGGTGACCGTCGTCGAGCTCAAGCAGATCGACCTTCCTCCGGAAATGCAGCGGGCCATGGCGAAGCAGGCGGAAGCCGAGCGTGAGCGGCGGGCCAAGGTGATCGGTTCGGAAGGCGAATACCAAGCGGCGGCCAAACTGGCGGATGCCGCTGAAATCATTCAGCGATATCCCGTGGCCCTCCAGCTGCGGTATCTGCAGACTCTCCGCGAAATTGCGGCGGAGAAGAACTCGACCACGCTGTTTCCAATTCCCATAGATTTGTTCAAACCGTTTCTGACGCTTGCGGAGGGTATCCAAAAGCTGCAGCAAGACAAGGAGCCTACGAATGGGTAAGAAGGAAGACAAGGAAAAGAAGGAAAAATCCCTCGAGAAGATGACCGCCAAGGAGCTTCGTGAAGCCGGGCTGGCTCTCGGGTCCATCTCCGGCGTGCATGCCATGAACAAGGCCGAGCTGATTGCCGCGATCAAGGAAGCCAAGGGGATCGTGGATGATGCGAGCAAGAAGAAGTCCGTTGATGTTCGAAGCCTCAAGGAGAAGATCCAGGCCTTGAAGGACAAGAAGCTGCAGGCCAAGGAAAGCGGCAACAGTAAGCTTGTGGATTCCTTGCGTAAGCGGATCAGCAACTTGAAGAAGAAGACCCGGCGGGCTGCATGATCTTCCTTGCCGGTATCTCGCCCATGCCATCACCATTTCGTTTTTCTATTTCCCGTGGCACAGGTCATACCCCATGACAATGGATTCGGGCCCGAGGGTGCTGGCGCACGCTCGGGCCTGTACCCATTTTCATCCACTGTTGTAAGCCTCCGGGAGGCAAGGATGCGCAGCCTTTTCCCATACTCTCCCGGACGTTGCATCAATCGCTGAAGCCTCGAGCGATCATTTGAAGAGGATGAGCCATGGAATTGAACAAATCTAGGGTCGCAGCCATCTCCGCTGCGATCCAGCTCTATTTTGAGGGTGAGCAGCCGGTGGCCGCACCCGTCGAGGTGCAGAAGCCGACCGAGCCGCCTCGCGCGCCGTTCAGCCCGTGGGCGCTGTCCGGGCGACAGGCCGCGATGGATATGAGACGCCTTTGGCAAATGAGACTGGTCCGCTGACCTCCATGCGCTGATCTGA
>CALBZH010000677.1 GCA_937889795.1 uncultured Syntrophobacteraceae bacterium
TCGTTTGCAACCTCAATATGCACTAAAAATTGCGGATCATGTCTTGCAACAACATATAGGACATCTAGTGGATATAAATTATCAATTCAATTTGCTTCTAATAATGCCTTTAGGGTTTTAGCAGAAAAAAAACTATACACAAACTCAGCGACTGATGTCATTTCGCTTTCATCAGATACAGGAAAGCCTGTTGTAGTTAACGATAGTGCTATTGGGTTTTCTATATTTAAGTGGTTATTTCAGTAATTGACTTTTTATATATAGCAAATTTTATAGATTCCATAACGACAGGGGTGAACATATGATGCAAATCATGAATCGATCACGTAACAGTTTTTTATGCTTACTGGGGGCGGGGCTGATTTTGTCGAGTTGCTCGTCGAACGACTCGACTGGGATCTCATCCAAGGAGTCTCTTCGCAAAGATGTTGTGGCCGAGGAGGGCTCTGCCAGGGTGCGGTCGTCGTCCAAGCCAACAGCGTCGCAGGCCGATCACTCTGTGGCCGGAGGAGCCACGTCATCACCCGACGAGCAGATCGAGAAGCCCAAGGTGATTGAGGCTGTGGCGCTCGAGCCGTCTTCTCCCGTCACCGGGGACCAGCTCAAGGCAACGGTCACTCTGGATGCATCGGTCCAATCCTCTCCAGAGCTTCTGTATCGTTGGAAAAAGAATGGTCAGACGGTCCAGGAATCCTCCTCGGAGGTTCTTGGGGATGTCATCAAGCGCGGCGACATGATCGAGGTTGAGGTCATGGCGTCGCACGGCACCGGAGAATCGTCCAACGGCGTGTCCAACTACACCATGGTGGGAAATGCGCCTCCTGCCATAAGACTTGCCGGGCAGACAATCGGCAATGAAGGAGCTTATCAGGCCAAGGTGGAGAGCTCGGATCCAGAAGGGGACAATTTCGATCTGTCGATCAAGGAAGGCCCTCCCGGGCTGACCATCGACAACGGCGGCAACATCCGCTGGGCTATGGATGCGAAAACGGAGGGCATGTTCTCGGTTGCGGTGTCTGCCCGCGACATCCACGGTGCCGAGACTGCGCTAAGTTACCAGATCAGAATCCATAGAGAACCAAATGGAAAGGCTTCTTGATGAAAAGGCTGGCGTCCGGTCCACTACGTAATGCTGCAGGATTCACCCTCACGGAAATCCTTGTTGTCATTGCCTTGGTCATCATACTGACTGGGTTCGGCTATTCGGGGTTTTCCGGCTGGCAAAAGAAGGAACGGGTTCGCTCCCTGGCATACGATTTTGCGGGGCATTTGCGAGAGTCTCGCATGCACGCCATCGAGCAGAACACGAGCCAGACGTTCCAATTTTCCGCGAATCAGTACACCATTTTCACCGACACGAACGGTGACTCGATTCTGGACAGCACTGAAAACGTCGTCCGTCAGGTGACCGTTGATCAAGAGGACAAGGGTATAGCACTGGCAACCAATCCCACTGATTTTTCGTTGAGGTTCGACAGGAAGGGAATGCCGAGAAACTCGAGTGGCGGATTCGGCGCGGGTCGGATTCATTTCGCAAACGAAGACGGTTACTACGTCGACATCGTGATCTCTTCATTGGGGAGTATACGCATTGAGGAAGCAAGCTGACTCGAAGGGGTTCACCCTGATTGAGGTCCTGGTTTCGCTGTGCGCCATGGCGTTCGCCTTCGTGGCTCTCTGGGCATTGCACCTTTCCTCCCTCAAGGTGGATTCCAAGACTCACTACGAAGCGCAAGCGATCTTTCTTGGAAACCAGATGATCGAGGAGATGCGGGCGACCGCGAGCTCCGATTTCTCCAAGCTGGCAATCAACAGCAACACCTTTAAAACCTCAGCCACCGTGAAGGCCATCTACACACAGGAGCTGGAGATTAAGAACGTGACTCCATGGAAGAAAGATGTCTTTGTCAGACTTTCGTGGCCCGAGAAGGTGAAGCTCGGTGATGGCCGCACGTCTTCCCAATCACGTAAAGTAGAGCTTGCAACAACCCTGACCAATCTGGAGTTGAATTGATGTCCGGAATCGACGTTTCTGGTCGGACAGGTGGTCGATGGTGGAAATCCGACGGACTCACGTTGGTGGAGCTGTTGGTTGCCATCGGGGTTACCTCCATCGTCGCAACATTGAGCATCGGGATCTTTGTCAGCCAGCTTTCTCACTACGAGCGGGGCAAGAGTGTCAAACAGACACAGGAATCAGGCCAGAGAGTGATCGAGCTTCTCAAGTCGGACCTGATGCAGGCGGGATGGTCGGTCGCACCGGACATGGCCTTCTACTTCAGGGACGGCGGCTCGACTGACAGCGACATGGTCTTCATTAGCGACGGAAGCATCATCAACCTTGCCGTGCCTGCGGAGCGGCGGCTCATGCTGCTCAGGGATTGTCCGGGTGGCCAGTCCATCACCTCGGGTAGCAACACCTCCTCGCCGCGCATTGAAACCGTCGATATCGATGGCGACGGACAGGCTGACTTCAGGGATGACATCTCCGAGTACGTCATCTCCAATTCCAGCGATACCTCGTTGAAGACCGCAAGAATCACGGGTGTCAACGGCAACCAGCTCAGTCTCGACAACCCGATCGGCGGCACCTTTCTGGCCCCCGCTGTTTTTTACTGCGCCGACGACGGCAATAACAGCGACTGTCATCCGAGCGGCAGCGAAGAGAACGTGCTGAGGAGAAGCGATCGAACGCTGACCGGACGTACGGCCATCGCGGAAAACGTGGTCGACATGCAGGTTGCCTACATGGTTGGCAACGACTGGTACGGGGCGGCGAGCTGCAACGGAGCGGGTACGGGCTCCGGCAAGTGTACCTACAGTCCGTTTGATTCAAAGCAGATCCGGCTGATTCGGGTGAGCGTGGTCACCAAAGGGGCCGCGCTTCAGCCCGATCGGATTCGTGACCCTCAGTATTGCCGACCCGCGGTGGAGAACCGACCGGCGGCGGCTACCGGCTCAAACGAATGCGGCTATGTTTATCGGACGTACACGACCATATTTCAGCCCCGAAACGCTGGACCTCTTTACAATTAGACCGAGGCATCCCTGATGAAGAGCAGACAACTTCGGACCTGTTCGCCGTTCGCGGCTCCATTGGCTTCCGAAAAGGGCCTTGCGATGGTGCTGGCAATCACCCTTGTCGGGTTATTATCCTCTTTCGGCATATACCTGATCCTTCAGAGCGGAGCAGAGCTTCGCATGACAAAGGCGATGGCGAGACATGAAGCTGCAGTGAGCTGTGCTGAAGCGGGTGTGCAGATGGGCCTGCGATGCATTCGCTCATCGCCTCCCTCACCCACATTCAACGAGCTGTCAGGTACGGCTTCCGGTAACATCATGGCCATCACCGAAGGCCTTCCAAGCTACATGGGGACCAAGTCCTACCCTGAAAACCCTCCGTCGACCTGGACCTCTCCCCTTGGGACGGTCACGTCGAGGATCGACTACATCGGCTACAAGACGACCCCTCCTGCCGGCTGGATGTTGAATTGGCAGGGATACTCCTCGTTCCATGGGGTCTTTTTCAGGCCGGTGGGAAACGCAAGCATTCCTCTCGCAACCTCGCAGGAGTTCGCGAACTCCGTGTTGAGCACCCTGACCTTACGAGTGAGTCGATAGCTTGGGCAGCCGGTGCGGAGTGTTCTTCCGCGCCTGCTGCATGCGCCCATTCCCTCGTGGGGTTCAGCTTCCTAGCGGTCTTCCCTTGATCGCCCAAAGTCAGGTCCTGGGAGAAGAGTCCCAGAGCCTCCTGCTTTCTCGGCACCCAGCAGCACGTCGTGTCGACCCCCCTGACTTCAGTTGACGATTGCAGGCATTTGGGTGCCCCCTTGCCCCTCAGAGAGGTCCTCCTGTTGCATGAGGCGGCTTCGACCTGCTATCTTCTAGGGTAACATCGGCTGAAACTCAGCAATAGAGGAAGTCATGGGCATTGCAGGGGATATCGCCATCATCGTGGTGGCGGCGTTATTGGGCGGGATTGTTGCGCACAAGCTTAAACAACCGTTGATCTTGGGCTACATCCTGGCAGGTGTTGTGGTCGGTCCCCATACGGGGGGCGTCACCGTCTCCGAAACGCATGAAGTGGAGCTGCTGGCGGAGATCGGCGTTGCATTGCTCCTCTTCGCTCTCGGACTCGAGTTTTCGCTCAAAAAGCTTCAGCCGGTGCGTCTCATCGCTGTTGTGGGCACGCCCATCCAAATCATCCTGACGATGGTTCTTGGCTTCGGGATTGGGCAATGGCTGGGTTGGGAGCGTGTTCCATCGGTGTGGCTGGGCGCTCTCATTTCCTTGTCAAGCACCATGGTCATCCTGAAGACGCTGATGAATCAGGGCTTGTTGGGCACCTTGTCCAGCCGGGTCATGATCGGCATGCTGATTGTGCAGGATATTGTCGTGGTGCCCATGATGATTATTCTGCCGCAGTTGAACGATCCACAAGCGGGGCTGCCGATGCTCGGGATGGCAGCCGTGAAAGCTGCAGCCTTTCTACTGGTGATGTATTTTTTGGGCAACCGGCTCCTTCCGAGCCTGATGCGATTCGTCGCCAGGTGGAATTCCCGAGAGCTGTTCCTGATTTCCATCACCGCCATCGGCCTAGGGGTGGGCTATGCAACCTATTTGTCCGGGCTCTCCTTCGCATTTGGGGCGTTTGTGGCGGGGATGGTCCTGAGCGAGTCGGACTACGGTCATCAGGCGTTGAGCGACATCATCCCGGTTCGAGACATTTTCGGCCTCCTTTTTTTTACGTCCGTTGGAATGCTGCTGGACCCATCCTTCCTGCTTGCCCGTTGGGAGACGGTCCTACTTCTGGTTGCGCTGGTGGCTGTGGGTAAGGCATTGATCTTTGGGCTCCTCGCCTGGGCATTTGGCTATGGCAACGTGGTCCCATTGGCCGTCGGTCTGGGACTCTTCCAGATCGGAGAGTTTTCGTTCGTGCTGGCACGTATCGGGCTTGCCACAAAATCCATCTCCGCCGACATGTACTCCCTGGTGCTGAGCGTGACTCTCGTCAGCATGATCCTGACGCCGTTCATCTCGGGGCTAACGGCGCCGCTTTATTCCCTCCGCAAACGCTGGTTCAAGGGGGAGCCGCTCCAAACCGTCAATCTCCCGCAAGCGGGGCTTAGAGACCACGTGGTGATTGCAGGGGCCGGAAGAATCGGGCACCATGTTGCCCGGGTGCTCCAGCGGATGAGCCTGGCCTTTGTGCTCATCGAGCTGGACTACCGAGTGGTGGAAGAGCGCAAGGCATCTGGCTTTCCGGTTGTTTTTGGCGATGCGGCCCAGACCGCCGTTCTCGAAGCGGCTTCCATCCACAAAGCCTGCCTTCTGTTGATCACCACGCCGGCCATCGTGGTCGCCCGGTCGATCGTGGAGAAAGCGAAGGAGCTTAACCCTGCGCTCGAGATCGTGGCTCGATCTGGCGGCGTCGAACAGATGCAGATGCTGGTCGACCTGGGGGCCAATGAGGTGGTCTTGCCAGAATTTGAGGCCGGGCTTGAAATCACCCGGCAGGCACTTGCCCATCTTCACGTTCCGACGTCAGAAATCGTGCGCTACAGCGATGCCGTGAGGCGTGAGCTCTACGCGCCCCTCCGTCAAGTGGACGCCGATCTGAGGAACGTCCTGTTTCTCCAAACAGCCAGTGATTTGCTGGAATTGCATTGGGTTCTGCTGAACCAGGAGAGCCCCTTGAAGGGGCGTACCCTGGGTGAGCTTGGCGTTCGGAGCCAGACAGGCGTGTCGGTCGTCGGGATTCTGCGCCAGGGGACGTTCCACGCCAATCCGGGGCCTGATTTCAGTTTTGATTCCGGGGACATGGTTGGTGTAATCGGCAAGATCGAGCAGTTCGCGGCATTTGAGAACTGGGCGGTTCCGCCGCGACAGCCCGCGTAGGTCGCTTTGGCATGGAGGCATTGATCCCCGGTCTGAAGCCTGCGGGCTCTCAATGGTCCAATTTGAACTCGCTCTAAAGGGGGATGAAATGGCGGTATCATTCAGAAAACGAGAATCTCAAAACTGGATTCTGCCAGTGCTTTGTCTGACGGTGTTCCTCGGATGCATGACGATTGCGTCAGCGGATGTGAAGAGGGTCAGAAGTCAGACGGTGTATGTGCCTGCTTACTCTCATATTTATTACGGGGACCGGGAACAGCCCTTCTATCTGACGGTTACGCTCAGCATTCGGAACACCGATCCGGCACATCCCATTACGCTGCTTTCCGTTGATTATTTTGATACCGACGGGAAACTGATCAAGCGCTATCAGGACAGCGATGCCAAGCTGCCTCCTCTAGGCTCCACAAGGTTTGTGGTCAAGGAGTCGGACAAGACCGGCGGATCGGGAGCCAACTTCATTGTCAAGTGGAAGGCCGATACGAAGGTTACCGAGCCGATCATTGAGACGGTGATGGTCAGCACCGCGACCCAGCAGGGGATCTCGTTCACCTCGCGAGGGCAGGCGATCGAGGAAACCGTTGAGTGAACTGTTTCGATCAAGTGTAGCGTGCCGATCCGGTCTGCCAGAAACATGGGAATTGCTCGTTGTTTTCCCAACCGGACTTCAACGTACTCATCGTCCTGCCCCCGCGAGGCTGAATATCAATATCCCCAAAACGGTAAGGGTCACGATGACGTAGGTTTTGTCGCGCTGCAGTGCAAAAGCAACGACCGTGAAGGCCACTCTCAGGATCGGAGTCGCGACGAGCATCAGCAGCCCCAACTGGATCCCTCCCTCTGCGTGAAAGGCCAGAGCCTCCCTCATGATTCCTCGGATACTGCACAAATCCGTCGGTTCCCCGTGAAAGACGCGGTAGCTGGGTAGGTCGAGACCATGGTGGATCAGATACAGCGTTCCACCCAACAGCACAACGAAGGCGGAGAGGACCACCCCCGTTCTCAGGAGGTTCCCGATGATGTCGTCAATTTGCTGATCAGACCAGCCCTGCTTTGAACCAGCCATTTTAGAGCCTTCCGGTGAATCCGTTGTAAATCATTTCGATTCCCAGAACAAAGATGACGGCTGCGAAGATCACCCGCAACAGGCGACCTCTGGCGGTGACCAGGATACGGCTGCCAAGGAGTGACCCACAGAGGACCCCAAGCATGACAGGCATGGCGAGACCCGGATCAATGTAGCCGCGGCTGAGGTACACTCCCGCGCTCGCTGCGGCGGTCACGCCGATCATGAAGTTGCTCGTTGTCGTGGAAACTTTGAACGGGATATGCATAGCCCGATCCATCGCCAGAACCTTGACCGCACCAGACCCGATCCCGAGCAGGCCCGACAGGGTGCCTGCCGCCATCATGAGGGAGAAGCCCGTGGGGACGGCGTGGACGTGGTAGGCTCTGAGGCCGTTCGCCGTGGGATAGGCGCCATCCAATTCAAGGCGCGTCGCAAGGGGGTCGGGTGCGCTGTCGTCCGCCCTGTTGTCGTGCGGTCGCGAGGAGAGGTATGCCGAATACAGCAGCACGGCCCCGAAAAGGACGGCGATGGCCCCGGTGGGGAGCATTCCCGCAATCGCTGCCCCAAAGAGAGCCCCAAGGGTCGTCGCCATTTCCAGGAACATGCCGATGCGAATGTTGGAAAAGCCTTCCTTGACATACGCAGCGGCCGCTCCGGAAGAGGTCGCGATCACGGAAACGAGCGAAGCGCCGATGGCATAGCGGATGTCGACGCCGAAGACCAACGTGAGGAGCGGCACGATGACGACGCCGCCACCAAGGCCCGTCAATGCTCCCAGCACGCCTGCGGCAAAGGAGCCCAACAGAACCAGTGAGCTGAGATCGAGAATAGTCATGGCTTCATTTGGCCTCCACGCCATGGGCCTCGACGAGAGATAGGATCCTTCTTGCGAGGGCCGGGTAGTCTCCGTCGAAATGATGGCCTCCCGGAAGCGCGATCACATGAGCTTTGGCCGCGTCGAGGGAGGGGCAGAGGCTATCGGACTCGTCTTTCCCATAAAGACATGCGATGCGCCCAGCTTCCATCTTATTCGCTTCCGGCAGAGTTGGAAGCGCCCCGTCGGAGGCCCCCTCAAACCAGTTGCTCAGGTGGAATTCAAACTGTGCGCTCATGCTGGGCCCCATCAGAACGACCAGCTCGGTTTTCGCTTTGATGGCTTCCGGAAGTCGGTTCACGATAAACGGGAGGACGTCCGCCCCAAACGAATACCCGATGAGGATCAGTCTGCTCTTCTCCCAAGTCTTACGGTAGTGGCTGATGACCTTGGCGACATCCTCTGCTGTGCCTCCGGCCGTTCGGGGAGTCCAGA
>CALBZH010000678.1 GCA_937889795.1 uncultured Syntrophobacteraceae bacterium
TTGCCGGGTCCCGCCTGGACCTCGGCCAGCGCGGTGCAGATGGCCTCGCTCATGGAGATGAGTCGAAGCGGGATAAGCTCGCGGATCCGGTGCTCGCGACACACGACCTCATTTTTCAGCCCTTCGACGAGCGGCATCACCACCCCCGCGGGAACCGGCGTCATGAGGTTGATCCAGTAAGACGACAGGTGCGGCGTGAGCACGGGCACGGAAATGATGAAACGTTTAAGACCGCGAACCCGCGCATAGATCATCATCAGCTCCCGATAGGTGATGATATCCGGACCGCCGATGTCGAAATCGGAGGCAGCCGTCTCGGGCACGTTCAGACAGCCGATGAGATATTCGATGACGTTCTGAACGGCGATGGGCTGGCATCGGGTGTCGATCCAACGAGGACAGACCATCACGGGAAGGCGCTCGGTCATGTAGCGCAGCATTTCGAAGGGAGCCCCGCCCGCTCCGATGATGTTGGCGGCTCGGAGCGCCGTGGTCCGGGCCTTGCCGGAGTGCAAGATCTCCCCGACCTTGTGGCGACTTTCGAGGTGCTCGGAAAGCCCCTCCCCGGTTTCCCCGAGCCCCCCAAGGTACACGATGCGCTGGACTCCCATCTCGTCGGATGCCCGCACGAAGTTCTCAGCGGCCCGAAAATCCCGGTCAATGAACGTCTTGTACTCCAGGATGCTGCGCCCGCCCATGGAGTGAACCAGATAGTAGGCAAGCTCGATCCCCTCCAGAGCGCGACGCACCGCATCACGGTCAAGCAGGTCTCCTTCTGCCAATTCCACCTTGCCGCCTTCTGTAAGCTCCTTGGGAAACCTCCCCACTGAACGAACCAGGCAACGGCATCCAATCCCGGCTTCCTCGAGCTGCCGCACCAGACGACCGCCGATAAAGCCCGTCGCTCCAGTTACCAAGACTTTACTGGCACTCATGGCTCTCAATGACTCCTCTCCACAACCACTCCACATTTCGTGCGCCAAAACCGAAGGACTACCCCAGCAAGCTAGGCATAGCGGAAAAACGCACTTGGCATATATGATAAGAATAAGGGCAGGTGGGATCCAGGTTTTAGGCGCAGCGATCCAAAAAACTTCTAGACCGGGATTTGCGGAAGGGCTCCGACCGAAGGGAGGTGAGACGGAAAGTCAATTCGTGTCGAATGCCTGAGCTCCCATAGGATTGACGTCGAATGCTCCGAGCTTCGGCTGTCCTCCGAACATCAGCCACGTGGGCGAGACTCCAGCCTGTTTCAGGATGCCGGGGTTGAGAGCAAGCAGCTCCCACATGGCACTTCGGATAGCGTTCGGATCCTTGGTCTTGATCTCCGCAACGAGCGCGTTGACATCACCCGTAACGGGGGATCCTTTCGACGCGAAGACTGAGGGTGGGCCATTGGGCAATTCGGGATCGGCATCAGGATCCGCGGGCACATCGAGCTCGATGGGGAGCCTATCCGACGCCGGATCGTCCGCCATCAATCGCGACAGGGACAACGTCCCAGGTCCCTGCTCCTGTCGGTTCACTCGGAATCCGACCGGAAACGCGATGCACTGCTGCAACAGCATCCATCTCGCCTCTTCGGTGCTGGAAAACGTCGTGCCGGAATGGGGCGTGAATCGAAAGCCGTCTTGAAGACTGAGCTCTTCCGTGAAAGACTCCTTGATCATGGTTCCGGCCGAGACGACCAGCTCTGCCGAATCGCTCGTCTCCGACCCCAGAAAGACGTGGAGATCCTCAAATCTGACCTTCAACGCCTTGAGGGACTGGCCGCGCATGGACGGGTGATCGGAGCTCACGAAAGGCGCCACGAACTTCATCAGGTTTTCCGATTTCGCCCAATCCATGATCTGTACAAGATCGGCCCTGGGCACGTATACCTGCACCCCCGACAAAACAAGCTCATAGAACATTGGAAACGAGATACTCCCGAGCTTCTGATTGCGGAGAGAAACAGATTCCGCATAGACATCGAGGAAGTCCGCACGATCGACAAACAGTCGATAGTGTATCCGATGCACGCTCGGCATCCTGCCTTCTTGAGAACGATTCAGGCTCAGTGCGAATGCGTTCTCCATCCAGCGTGCGCGCTCCTGCAGGGAAGTGACCGACCATCCGATGACCAAGAGCGCGTAGCATACGATCAAGACCGGCAGGGCAAAAACGATGATCTTCTTGAGCTTCATCTGACTCATTGGCAGACTCATCAAGATTACCAGCTCGGTGGATGCTCCACGAGGGCATCCCTCAAAGCGCAGCCTGCTCCCATCGACACATCAGCGAGAGCCAGCGAAGGTCCTTACCGCATGGATACCCTTGTGGAACACGCACAAATTCCCTGTTCTCTTGGTGACCTTAACCGGGATCCGTCGAGAAAGCGGGTCGGTCCGGCCTCCTGTTGTCGGTAGACCGACCAAAAACGGCCTACTGGGTCACGAAGCCCCACCCTGCTGATCCGCGTACCACGTCTTCGTTGTCGACCGCAACAATGATGGCCGCCAGGGTCTTGTTTCGATAGGGCCGCATGGGTATGGCAACGGTGATCTGTCTAGTGATCGTTTGCTGGTATAGCATAATCTGATTCACAGTAATTGTCTGAGGCCCAGCCACCCTCGCTCCGGTGAAAGGATCAACGACGAGAACCTGCAGACTTCCCAACAAACGGGAATGTTGGCCATCA
>CALBZH010000679.1 GCA_937889795.1 uncultured Syntrophobacteraceae bacterium
CCCGCTGCAACGTGGCTGAATCCATGCCATGACCCGTATCACCGACACTGAGCCGGACGTAGCTCCCTGGAAAGACCGAAGGATAGCGTGTGACGAAGTCTCGATCAGGACTTCGTCACGCTATCCTTCGGTCTTTCCAGGGAGCTACGTCCGTATCACCGACACTAAGCCGGACGTAGCTCCCTGGAAAGACCGAAGGATAGCGTGTGACGAAGTCCTGATCGAGCTCCACATCCACCACGCTCAGCTCCAGGGTGCCGCCGCGCTCACGCATGGCATGGGACGCGTTCGTGCTCAGGTTCATGATGACCTGCCGGATTTGCGTCGGATCGGCGAGAATCATGCTCTCGGACGCGATGTTCTGCAGGATTTCGATGGAAGAGGGAAGGGACGCCCGCAGCAGCTTCAGGGTTTCCTCCGCAATGTGGCTGACTTGGACCGGTCGACGCTGTTGCTCTCCCTGGCGGCTGAAGGCGAGAATTTGGTCGACAAGCTCCTTGGCACGCCAGCTCGCCTTGCGAATGTCCTCCAGGTACCGTCGGGTCTTCTGTTCATCGTCGGGCTCGATGAGAGCCAGATCCGTGTAGCCGAACAGGATGGATAGGATGTTATTGAAATCGTGGGCGATTCCCCCTGCGAGCGTTCCGAGGGCTTCCATTTTCTGGGCCTGTGCGAGCTGCCGTTCGAGGCGCGCTTCGTTCGTGACGTCGCGCTCGATCACGACACAATTGATGATGTCGCCTTCGCGGTTGCGGACCGGGGAGATGGAGGTCTCCACTTCGAATGCACCCCCGGCTTTCCTCCTCCCTGTGAGATGTCCGTACCAGACCTGTCCCGAGCTCAGGCATTCCTTGATTGCGACTCGGAACGCGGTGTTATGGTAGTCGCATTCGAGGCTGTCGAGCGAGCGTCCCAGGAGGCCGCTCGCCTTGGAATCGCTGATGCCTTCGAAGGCCGGGTTGGAATACAGGATCTTCCCCTCGCGATCGATGATGAGGATCCCTTCCGTGGCCTGTTCGATGGCCGCGACCAGTTGGGTTCTTTCCTCTTCGGCTCGCTTGCGGTCCGTGATGTCGATCCCCAGCTCGAGGATCAGCTTGGAGCCGTTGCCATCCCTATGGCAATAATGGTGCATCTTATAAGTGCGGCCGTCAGAGCGGGTCCATTCGAAATCGACGGGCTCTTCGCTTTCAAGGACCTTCGCCATGCGACACGGATCACAGGGGATGTCGCTCTCACGCAGGATCCGGTGACAGGGTCTTCCAGCTGGATCCCCGAATGTTTCCCGAAAACATTTGTTGGCGAAAACGATTGCGTGGTCGGGAGTCCGCAGGTCGACAAAAGCAGGCAGCTCGTCCAGAAGGGAGTAGAACTTCTGCCGCTCGCTTTCAAGCAAGCTCATGAGGCGGTTGTTCTCCGAAACGTCTCGAATGATGCCTTGGTAGCCCGCGACGGTTCCATCTTCGTTGAGCTGGACGGTCGACGTGACGAGGCAGTCCATGGCCGTTGCATCCTTCTTCAGAAAGACAATGGGGTAGTCCTTGACAGCCTGTCGTGTTTCGATCTCCACCTGAAATTCACTCCTGGTTTCCGGGTGTGCATAAACGGTGAGTACGTCCATGCCGGTCATTTCCGCCCGGGAGTACCCGAAAAGATCCAGAGCGGCTTGATTCACGTCGACGAATCGCCCTTGTCTCGAGCTGAGATAGATCGCATCCTTGCAGTTTTCGAAGATCGACCGGTATTTCTTTTCACTCTCAAGCAATGCTTCCGCGGAGCGCTTGATTGAATGGAGGAGAGGTTTGATCCGAATGATCCCCATGAGCATAAGAAAAGAGGTGATGAGTGCAACCCCTTCAGCAGACAATTCAAGAGAATTAAGAAGATTTGCTGATATTATATGGAAAAAAATGATAGAGCGACGCAATGCCATAAGGAAGAGACCAGCCGATATAAATACCCATGCTGATCGACGCCCTGTAATTGCTATCAGTCTTAGAGCCATGATAGCTGCCACAAGTTGCAATAAAATGGAAGCAGCTGTTATGCTTACAATAAGCATCCAGAATACCTCTTATTGTTTCAACCATGAAGAATGCAGGAAAGAACTTCGGCCACGTTGAGCAGATGAAATGAGAATGAGCAAAGAGGAGCCCTAATCTTGGCTTGAGAATGCAATTTTAGTTGAGAGAAGCAAGGAGCTGTGACAGGCGAGCTTGATGATTGATGTCGGAGGGGCTTGATAAGTGGTCCGGAACGGGCCGGGCTGCGTTTGTACCCACGAGGGGGCTGGGTGACTTAGCTCCCGTGGCTGTGAAGCGACGTGAGGCCGTGCTGGAGGGCGAATTTGACGAGACTTGCCAGGTCCCGGATCCCGAGCTTCTGCATCATCCGGCTTCGGTAAGTCTCCACGGACTTGACGGAAATGAAAAGCAGGTCCGCTATTTCAGGGTTTGACTTGCCCTCGGCGAGCAGGCGGAGAATCTCATGCTCTCGGGTGCTCAAGCGTTCCAACGGGCTTTTTTCGGTGGAAATCTCCCGCAGTTGTACGTAGTCCTGGATCATGGTGTCCGCGATCGACGGACTGAAATAGTGCAAGCCCGAATGGACCGTGAGGACCGCTTTCACCACTTCCTCGCCCGCCGATTCCTTGAGGAGATACCCTTTGGCGCCGGAGCGCAGAGCTCGGAAAATGTGCTCTGACGTCGAATGGACGGAAAGAATAACCACTCTGGCTTCAGGGCAGCTCTGGCGGATGCGCTGTGTCGCCTCGATGCCGTCGAGTTTTGGCATGGAGATGTCCATGACCACAACATCCGGCTTCAAACGGGCCACATCCCGAACGGCCTGGAGACCGTCCGCCGCGTGGCCGATGACCTCAATGTCGCCTCCCGCTTCCAGCAGCATCCTAAGCCCATCACGCACAACTGCGTGATCATCCGCCAAGAACACCCTGATGCTCATGATGCCACCCTTCCAAGCCCCACGATCACTCGTGTTCCTGCTCCGGGCGCGGTCTCCACTCGAATCTCCGCACCCGCCGCCTCGGCTCTTTCCCGCATGCTGAGTAGGCCGAGCTTTCCTCCCTCGACCAGTGAATCCTGAGCGGTGGCGTCGAACCCCACGCCATCATCGGTAATGCACAGGGCCAGTTGCTCCCCCGTGGCCGTCAGGCTAACCGTTACCTCGCGGGCCTGGGAGTGTCTGATCGCATTGGTCAGGGCTTCCTGCGCGATTCGAAACAGAGCGATCTCACAATCCCGGCTCGGGCGAAAGGCCATCTCCGTCGACTTCATGGACAGCCTCATTCCCGTTCGCTTGGAGAGCTGGTCGCAGTAGCACTTGAGGGCGGTCGGGAGTCCGTACTCACTAAGACCTGGAGGGTGGAGCTCGGCCATGACATCTCGAATACACTCCATGGTGCTGCCGACAAGGCTGACGCTGTCGGCGATCCTGGTCTGGACCTGCTCGATGCATCCGGGACTCAGACTACTTCGAATGAGGCCAAGGTTGATGCTCAATCCCGTGAGGTTCTGCCCCACCTGATCGTGGAGTTCCCGGGCCAGCCTTTTCCTCTCGGTCTCCTGCAGGTTCTGGAGCTTCGCGGCAAGTGCCCTGAGCTCCCCGCTTTGACTCTTGATGCATTCGAAGAGGGCTGCGCTCTTGACCGCCACGGCTGCCTGATCGGCCACCCTTCCCAAAGCACTTCGCATCCTGTCCAGGTCATGGCGGCTGGTATTCCATCCCGCCAGGATAACCCCAACGGTTTCACCTTTAACCTGCATCGGCAGCGAAATATAGCCTTTTCTCTCAGTGCGCTTCTGAATCTCCCGCGCGCTGGAAAGGGAAACCCATTGGGAGATGAACGGACCGAGCGTATCGCCGAGCACCGTTTCGCCTTTCAAGACACGAGCGATCAGGGGGTTCTGCTCGGCGACACACTTCAACTTTCGATCCCAAAGGACCCCTTTGGGTGTTCCTCCCAGGTATTGATCCATGATGCTCTCGAGGTCGGGAGGGTAGAGGACAAAGCCGGTGAGGACCTGCTCAGACGCAACGTAACGAGCGGCAAGGGCCATGTCATAGCCGATGTTCACGACGATTCCCTCGGCGATGGCGTGCATGACTGACGGGAGCTCTTCCAACTGCAAAAGCTTGTGGGTGATACATTGGAGATTGTGCAGCTCCGCGACCGTCTGCTCAAGGGCGCGCTCGGTCTGCTTCCGCTCCGTGATATCCTGCAGGGAGGCCACGCTCCTCTTGGTCCCCGGAATCATGCTGACCGTTGTGAGCAAATCCCGTAATCTGCCTTTCCCGTCGGTGACTCGGATCTCGTATTGGCTGGGGACGAGGTCGGGATTGATTCTCCGGAGGCCATGGTACGTCTTGAGGCGCTCCAGGTCTTCTTTGTGGACAAAATCGGTCCAGCTCCGTTTGCCTTCGATCTCCAGCTTCGATCGGTTCAAGCACTTCTCGTACTGGGCGTTCACCAGGGAAATGGTCGTGTCCTCCTCGATGAGGATCATGCCGGTACCGGTGTTCTCGAAGACGGTTCTGTAAAGGTTTTCGGAATAGCGCAGGGCTTCTTCCATGCGCTTTCTGTCCGAGATGTCGAGCATCACTCCATGGAGGAAGATCGGGTTACCGGAACCATCCCGGACGACTCTGGCCTCGTCACGGATCCATCGCATGGTCCCGTTTGCATCGAACAGCCGGTATTCGGCACAGAAAGGTCCCCCCTCCCGCCTGAGCTGCTTGAGCTGTGTGAGGAGACGCTCCCGATCGTCCGGGTGCACGATCCGCGACTTGAGCTTCCTGTCAGTGATCGACTGCTCCTGGGTGAAGCCCAACATGGACTCCACCTGCGGACTCACATACACGGTCTTGAACTGGTCGCCCATGGCGATGATGTAGGTGATCGCCGGGATCTGCTCCACAAGCGTCCGGTACTTTGCTTCGGATTCGCGCAGCTGAGCTTCGATTGCCTTTCGTTTCGAGATGTCGCGATTGATGCCCCGATAGCCCGCGAAGGCTCCCTCGGCATCAAACAGCGGGACCCCGCTTGTTTCCAGGGTGACGGCCCGGCCATCCTTGTGGACGTGGGGATTCTCAATGTTCAAGAATGGCCGCAGGGAGGAGACAAAAACCCGGTACTCCTCGACAGCGCGCTTCGCGACTTCTGGAGGCATGAGATCCCACGGGGACTTTCCAAGGACTTCATGGGGATCATACCCCAGAACGGACCGGACCTTGTCGCTCACATAGGTGAAGCGGTCGTCTCGGTCGATCTCCCAGACCCAGTCGCTGGTTGTCTCGATGAAGGAGCGCAGCTTCTCCTCGCTCTCCCGAAGGGTCGCCGCCACACTCTTGCGCTGCTGGACCTCCAGGTTCAATTGGCTGACTGCCGACTCGAGATCCCGTGTCCGCGCTTGCACCAGGTCTTCCAGGTGCTCCCGATGCCTTCTCAATTCCTCCAGCGCGCGCTTCCATTCTGTGATGTCGCGGACAAGCGCCAGGATGTGCAAGCGCCCGTCGTCCGATTCGACCACGGAAGTGGAAACACTGATGGCTCGCTCGCTGCCGTCCGGGCGGGTGATCGTTCCTTCCACGTCCAAGAGGTCATCACCCAGATACACTCTCAACAGACGCTCGCTGGCCCTGGCCTGACTTCCGGGGTCGGCAATCAGGCATTGCTCCCAACCGCGGCGGTTGATTTCCTCCATGGTAAAACCGGTGATCTCGACCATGCGGTCGTTCCAGATGGTGAACTGCATGAACGGGGATTCCGGTCCCTCGTGGCAGACACAGAGCCCCTCACTGACGTTCTTCAGAAGGGAGTGGCTGAACGCGTAGGCTCGGCGCAGCGCTTGCTCTCGATCGCGCAGAGCCGCTTCCGCCCTCTTGCGCTCAGTGATATCCGTCACGAAGCCATCGTAGAGAATCACATTGCCCTCGGAGTCGCGCATGCACCTCGCGTTGAGGGACATCCAAAACGTCTCGCCATCGCGCTTGCGGACTTCGGACTCAAAGCCGAGAAGATGTCCATTGGCTTGAATTTGCGCAAGAATTCGGTGTCGATCGCTTGGGTCTTTGTAGAGCTGCTCTCCAATATTGCGGACTTCCGAGATCATTTCCTGCGGGGACTCGAAGCCAAACATCCTGGCAAAGGCCGGGTTTACCGTGACATAGCGCCCCTCGGGAGTACTCTGGAAAATGCCTTCCATGGAGTTTTCAACAATGTGACGATACTGTTCCTCGGACTTCCTGAGCGATTCCTCGATCTGCTTCCGCTCTGAGATGTCTTCTACCATGCCTTCATAGTGGCTGACTTCACCCTGGTCATCGCGAACGACCCGCACGCGGGCCAAAACCCATCCGGTGGTGCCGTCCTTCCTGCGAACCTCGAGCTCGAGAGCAGCCTGATCGTGATCGAGAATGGTCTGGAGATAGTGATCAACGCTGTCAGCATCGGCATAAACCTGTTGGCGAATGTCCTGGATGGAATCTTTCAGCTCCTCGGGGGAAGCGTAGCCCAGTATTCGTGCAAGCGCCTGATTGGCCTCGATGAAGCGTCCGTCCGGTGTGTTCTGGAAGATCCCTACCAGCGCGTCTTCAAAGATATTTCGGTACTTTTCCTCTGCTTTTCGGAGAAGCTCCTGGGCCATTTCGCGCTCCGTGCTCCTCTGTTCCAGCATCGAAGCCATGGTATCGAAGGCGTGCGCCAGTCTTCCCAGCTCATCCTGGGTATGAGGCAGGCCCGTCCGCGTGCCCATCTTGCCGCTCCCCAGTCTGAGAGTGGCCACGAGCAGCTGGTTGATGGGCTTTACAAAGGTGTGGTGTCCAAAAAACCAGGCCAAAGAGAGGGACGCCAGACACAGCACTCCCAGGATGGACAGGCTTCGCAGCATCTCCAGGTTGGCTTCCTGGAGAATCCGCTGCTTCGGGAGGCCGACGGTGAGGTGCAAGTAGGGCGGCGCGCTCTCTCGGAGGCGTAGCCGCTTGAACCCATAGATGCGCTCAACCCCATCGTGCCCCCTGCCTTCGAAGATCCCATGGTCCGAGTCACCAAGGATCCGCTTGAGCGCGTCATCGGGGAGCGGCTTGCCCACGAGCGTATCCGTGCCTTCCGGGTGGCGGTACAATCGCACGCACCTGTGGTCTGAGATTGTCATTGCAGACCCCTCGGACAGATGGAGCTGCTCCGTGAACGACAGGTACTCGCTCAGCTTGAAACTGGCGATTACGATTGCCCTGAGGTTCTTGTTGCTGTCCAGTACCGGATACGCGTAGTTGATGGATTGGACGCCGCTCACTCTTCCAATGATGTATTCACCGGCCGAAAAATCATGCGTATTGATGACATCCTTAATATGCTTTCGATCTGATAAATTGACATGGTCTGCACTGAATGGAACTGAAGCTGCAAACAGATTTCCATCGGGAGTAGATGCTGAAATGACGGAGTAAAATGGAAATTGATTATTCAGATCGAGAAAGATCTTATTACAGGCTTCAACGTTTAAATCTCTGACGTCAGGAAGTTGAGCCAGAGTATTTAGCATCTGTCTTGTTCCCGCTGCAATTTGCTCCTGTTGCGCGGCAAAGCTCTCTACAAGCAGTAAAGCACGCTCTTTAGCCGAATCAATTTCATGATGACGGTGTTCAATTCCCGATAAGATAACGATTACAAAGGCAGGTATGAATAAAATCGACAATAGGAAATACAACTTGATATGGATCCTACATGAGGCAAGGACCTTCTCGAGTAAGCTCATAGTGACGGCTCCTCATATTTCGATGGGCCAAGTGTTTAGCAATCGGTGGGCTTCATGAGATCGCGCGATCGAAGTCCAGCAATGGCTTGCCTGGCAAGACCTCATGCTTTCGCTGAGTGTATATGGACATCCCGCTGGGGAAAGGGGATTTCGATGCCGGCGTCCCGAAAGCTTCCGGCGATCGCCTGGCCGATCTCGCTCACGATGGACAACCGATCCGCCACATCGGCGATCCAGACGTGGAGCTCGAAGTCGAGGCTGGATTCTCCGAACCGCGCGAAAAGCGCCAAGGGCTGGGGACTCTTGAGGACCAGAGGATTTGCCAGAGCGACCTCCTTGAGGATTCCCAGCACCAGGGGAATGTCGGTGCCGTAGGCCGCTCCGACCGGGATTCGGAGCCTGGCCAGCGGGTTGGAAAAGGTCCAGTTCGTCACCTTTTGCGAAATGAACTGGGAATTGGGGACAATAAGCTCCGCGCGATCGAAGGTCTCGATGACCGTTGAGCGCAGTCCGATCTTGCGAACCCGCCCCGATTCATTTTCCACCACAACCATGTCGCCGATCTTGATGGGGCGCTCGAAGAGCAGGATCAAGCCGCTGATGAAGTTGTTCACGATGTTCTGGAGGCCGAAGCCAATCCCGATCCCCAATGCCCCGCCAAAGACAAAGAAGCTCTTGGCGTCGATTCCCACGAAGCTGAGACTGACGAGAAATCCGAGCAGAATCAAGAAATAATGAAGCAGCTTCTTGATGGCATCCCCGGCCCCTCGATCCACTTGATTGCGGGGAAAAACCTCCGCCTCGAGAAAGGCTCTGAGAAACCACGAGATGGATGCCGCGAGGTACAAGGCGAACAGGGCAAGAAGGATGAGTCCGACGCTGAGGGACAGCCCGGCGACCTCGGCTCGGGACTCAAAAAGGGTTGCCCATGCCTGGGAGGCAGACGAAAAGATTCCCCAGGCTTGAGTCAGCAGCAAGACGGCGAGTCCCCACGAAGCAGCTTTCAGAAAGACGGTCAACCGCCGGGCGAGCTCCATCCCGTAGCGACTGACAAATCGCATGCGAGCGAGGGCAGGACGACTCAGGCTCATTTCCAGGGCGAACACGCTCAACCGGTAGGCCAGGCGAACGCCTATCACGATGAAGACCGTCCAGACCGACGCGTAAAGCACGCGCTCGGCAAGCTTGCCAAAGCCGAGGCATTGGGAAACGAACGACACTGCCGAGGCGGCTGCACCCAGCAGGAGCGTCCATGAGAAGACATCCCATCCGCCCGATATGCCGCGGGAGTGTCTGCGGGCCCATAGGCCGGTCGTTACCAGGCCTGCCAGGCTCAGCCCAAGGAAGTACAGCCGATACAGCGGGGTGGAGAAGGCCACCATCTTGAACGCTTCGGAGTAGATGAGCAGGAATGCCAGGATGAAGAGGGCTCGGCGTCGCTTCCGGTCTTTCTCGTCCGCGGACGCGAGAATGCTGGAGGAAGAAAGGATCAGGGCTTGAGAGATGAGGTTCCAGGAGCCCGCGAGATCTCCGGAGACAAACCATCTCGATGCATGGGAGATCAGCAGCCCGGCCGCCCATGGGTGCCTGAAAACGAATCGCCACTGCTCGGCTTCTGTTTCCTGATCGCGCAAATGCAAAATGCCCCAGGCAGCCAGGAAGGTCACAACGAGGCGCAAGAGGAAGATCCAGAAATAACCGGCAAGAAGGGTCGACTCGGTCCGAAGCAGCTTCGACCAGTTGTCGCCAATGCTCTGCCACTGGCTCGAGTTGAGCTGTGTGAGAAACTCGCGGCTAAAGATGATCGGCTCAACCTGCTTGAAGGTCTCGCTGCGCAGTTTGGCGAGCGCCGCCTCGATCGGATTGCCCAAGGTCAGGGTGGTCTCGATCAGCTTGCGAGCCCGCTCCTGGAGGGCCAGCAGCTCGCCCGATGCGCGTGAAAGCTCCTGCAGGGCTTCCTTAATGGATCCAGACACCTTTTTGAACGTGTCTTGAGGCAGTTCGGCCTGCGATCCCTCCAGATGCTTCTTCCACGCCAGCCAGTACTCCTGCTTCTCCTCCCAGTCCTTGCGAAGGGTTTCCAAATCGTGGAGACGGGTCGAGATCTGAAGCAGGAGTCCTTCACACTCCTTGCGCTCCACTTGCAGGATGACCCTGTAATCCGTCAACCGGCTGAAATCCCAAGTGCCCGGCTCTCCCATCTTACGAATCTGGCTGGCCAGCTTTTCCAGTTGGCCCTCCGCCTGCGAAAGCTTGTTCTCGACAATGGTGGTGTCGCGGAGGGATTGGATCCGGTCCCTTGCGGCCATCTCTTCGCGGGCCAGCTCCGAGGATTTCGGAATAACCTCAGCCAGCCCCGGGTATTGTCGTCCCGTGCCGGGGGGCTCCTCCTTCCTTTCTCCCCCCGCCCCGGATTCCGGACTCATCCCAGATAGGATGGAGACCGGACTCAAGGCGGATCCCTTGTTCGGAGCCTGCGCGAAGACAGCCTGGGGACTGGCAAGGAGGAAGAGCGAAAGCCACAGCGAGAAGCCTGAAAGCAATACGGCCCTTGATTTGATCAAACAGACGCCCATTGAGTCTCCGAAAGGGTGGCCGCGCGGAGCCTGGAGCATAGACGACTCTTCCCTAGCGAGTGTCACGGTGGCTGGTATTGTTAGAGGCGGCAGTCATTGACTTCTGAATATTCATAACAGGTATTTTAATAGTGTCAAATATGACACGTGCGATTATTTCATTGCCTCGATCACCAAAATGATACGAGTCCAGAAAAATTTCATCATCCTCGCCATATTTATCAAATACTTCAGACAAATCTAAGAAATGCAAATTATCAACACTTACTCGTGGAAGGGTTTCGCGTATCAATCCATAACAGTTGTTGAAATATTTAGCAATATCAAGTGATTGTGCTTTTGATCGGGATAGGATCTTATCTTCTCGCGCTGAGAGCGGTTTTTTTGAAACGGATAGAGTGGGCTGAAGCATGAAATAGTAGGGAACGGTTTTCCTGGAAAGGATGTAAGCGCTCAGCTCCACGTTTTTTCGAAGCCGCTCGGCAACGTGCTTGGCATCGACGAAACCTTGGCTTTTCTGAACAATATCATGCGACAGGGGATGGCCACTCAGGTCGTATGACACCTGAACAAGCTCCCGGTAATGAGCGTCCACGTATGTGCGGAACCACATGACGTTTGCCCCTCGTGCTCCCCAGTGGACATCGTTGTTTC
>CALBZH010000680.1 GCA_937889795.1 uncultured Syntrophobacteraceae bacterium
GCGGTTGGTTCGCACCATAAAAGAGCAAAGACACCTGTCGAAGATCCGCTCGTACGGCCTCACCCCCCGCAAAAAGCTGCTTCTTGTCGGTCCTCCCGGAACGGGCAAGACGATGTCGGCAGGAGTCCTGGCGGGAGAATTGGGCCTTCCCTTGCTCGTAGTGCGGTTGGACAGCCTTATAACGAAGTACATGGGAGAGACGGCGGCAAAGCTAAGACTGGTCTTCGACGCCATCGCGCAGACCCGTGGCGTATACCTTTTCGACGAGTTCGACTCCATCGGCTCCCAACGAGGGCTTCTAAACGATGTTGGAGAAATTCGCAGGGTTTTAAACAGTTTCTTGCAGCTCATCGAGCAAGACGAATCCAACAGCATATTGATGGCCGCCACGAATCACCCTGGGATTTTAGATTATGCCCTGTTTCGCCGCTTCGACGATGTAATAGAGTATATGCTGCCGGACGAAAGGCTTATCGTCTCGACCCTCAAGGCCAAGCTGGCTCATTTCAATCAGTCGGAAATCGACTGGCAGGAGGTTGCCGGCTCCGCTGTCGGGCTGAGCTACGCCGACATCACCCGTGCGTGCGAGGAGGCCATAAAGGACGCCGTGATCAATGATCGAGAAACCCTAACGAGTCTAGATATTTTAAAGAGCATCTCGGAGCGCAAAGCCATCCACCAGAGCAAATAGTCGAATCCTTCAGGCAATCTATGGGAAGATCCTATGGAACAGGAAAATAGGGGGAATCTGCGCCATCTCCATGTAACCGGTACGGCCCACACCGAATTCTATGCTCCCCTAAAGAACGGTGGGCCAGAGCCAAGACCATTGCCGCCGCGCGACAGAAAAATTCAGGGCGCCAAGCTACTGGGTCAACTCGAAGAGATACGGGAAAAGGCGGTTCTTCTTGGAAAAGAGCGTAAGGCTCTGGGAATTGATGCCGGAGACAGCATTTATCTGCAATTTGAGAGCGAGCCCGGATTCGACTTGAAGCTGGAAAGCCTTGAATCGGTCAGGGCAGGTATCGAACTCGTCGCCGTAAAGAAGGTGGACGAAAAGACGATTGCGACCTGCCTGGTTCCCGATGGCCAGCTTTCCCACTTCATCAGATTAGTTGCCGACTATCTTGAACGGGATACGGAATACGGAAAACCGGCCAATCAGTCATTGATCGATCGTATTGCCGATATTCGGGCGGCTGCCCTCGAAGCCCTATGGACGGATGACGCCGAGGCATTTCCAAGAGACAATGAAGACATACTCTGGGAGGTGTGGCTGCGTGTCGGAGATGACCGTGAGGCATTTTTGCGCCCATTCAGGGGGCACGCACAGCAAATCGGCTTGAGAGTCAGTGAGAAGGAAATCAGGTTTCCGGAGCGCACAGTCGTGGTGGCGCAAGCGAACAAATCGCAGATGAGCCGGTCGGTCAAGCTGCTCAACTGCATAGCCGAGGTTCGCCGGGCGAAGGAGACGGCCGATTTCTTCTCGGAGATGTCCCCCATCGACCAGCACGACTGGCTGGAAGAGGCCCTGTCCAGGTTGAATCGTATTTCCGGCAACCTCCCGGTGGTATGCATCCTGGATACCGGAATAAACAACCAGCACCCTTTGCTGAAGTCGTCTCTCGATACCCAAGACATGCATACCTATGACCCCACATGGGGCGTCTTCGACGATAGGGGGCACGGGACTGAAATGGCTGGGCTCTCCCTTTTCGGTGATCTTACGGACTTTTTGGCATCGAGCGAAACGGTTACTCTGACCCATCGGCTTGAATCGGTCAAGATCTTGCCGCCACGCGGAGAAAACCCGCCCAATATCTACGGGGCCGTGACGACCGAGGCCGTTGCGCGAGTCGAGATAGCCGCCCCAGAGCGCAACCGGACGATCTGCATGGCCGTATCGACTACTGATTTCAGAGATCGTGGGAGGCCCTCGTCATGGTCGGCTGCCCTGGATGATCTGGCCTCCGGGTCACGAGACGACCAGAAGCGGCTCATAGTCGTCTGTGCCGGGAATACCGTACGAGGGGAGCGCCATCTATACCCGGAGAGCAACTATACCGACAACATTCACGATCCTGGTCAGGCGTGGAACGCCCTTACTGTTGGAGCCTTTACCGAAAAGGATTCGATAGACCCTACCGCATATCCTGGGTGGAGCATCATTGCTCCTTCGGGCGATTTGAGCCCGTGCAGCTGCACGTCCATGACGTGGAAGACTTGGCCGATAAAGCCCGATATCGTCATGGAAGGAGGCAATATGGCCATAGATCCAGCCATAGGTCCCAGCACAGATGGCGCCGACTACATCGATAGCTTGTCCTTGCTCTCGACCAACCGGGACTTTTTGAACAAGCCTTTTGTCGTAATGCGCGATACCAGCGCCGCAACGGCTCAGGCGTCCAGGATGGCCGCCATACTTCAAGCCGAGTACCCTTGGTGTTGGCCGGAAACCATTCGTGCCCTTATCGTTCATTCCGCCGAGTGGACGGATGCGATGAGGTCCAGGTTTCCGGAATTGAAGGGCAGGTCCAGGACGGAATGCTTGTTGCGCTGCTATGGATTCGGTGTGCCGGATATGTCCAGCGCGATGTGGAGCGCGGCAAATGCTCTCACTCTCATTGCTCAGGACTCTCTGCAACCATTTGATCGAATCAAGGGCAAGTACAGGGCTCGCGACATGAACCTTCATCACGTGCCCTGGCCGAAGGAGGCGCTGGAGGATCTCGGCGAGACTCCTGTGGAGATGAGGGTCACTCTTTCCTACTATATCGAGCCAAACCCAGGTGAGAGAGGGTGGATTCGCAGGTACAGCTACGCTTCGCATGGCCTGAGGTTTGATGTCAAAACTCCCACCGAGGATATCGAACAGTTCAGGGGGCGGATAAATAGAATAGCCTTCGAGGAGGAGAAAGGAGATAAATCGAAGAGCGACGCGTCCCGTTGGGATCTTGGACCTGACCTACGGAGTTTTGGTTCACTGCATTCGGATAAATGGACCGGAACGGCGGCAGAACTCGCACAGAGGGGGTATATTGCAGTTTATCCCGTCCTAGGTTGGTGGCGAGAGCGTCCCAGACATGAACGCTGGTCGCGGCGGGCACGTTACGTTCTAATAGTGACCATCAAGACCCCAAGAACCGATGTCGACCTTTATACGCCAGTGGTGAACTCTATCGTACAAGAAATAGAGATATAGGCCAAGGAGTGGAGTGTTCAGTGGAAGATCTACTTCGCAGGCCCGCTGGCGGGAAGTGCTGTCGAGCATTCCGTGGAAGGTCTGGAGTCTGCCTCTGCT
>CALBZH010000681.1 GCA_937889795.1 uncultured Syntrophobacteraceae bacterium
TGGGCGCCGACATCGCCACCATCCCCTACGCGGTCATCGCCCAGCTCTCCAAGCACCCGCTCACGGACATCGGCATCGACAAGTTCCTGAAGGACTGGGAAAAGGTTCCAAAGTAGGGGCGGCATGCCGACGACCGGCTTTCACCGGTTTCACTTTGTGAAGGAAAAATCCGGAAAGGTTTTACCCTTATGCTTTTGTTCGAGACGGTGCAAGGACAGGGATGTCCTTCTCGCCGGCAAGCAGGTCGAGCAACCGGACAAATCTCTATCAGCCAGGCAGGACAGACATGGACTACGATTTCGATGGCAGAAAGTACGAGAAGGCATCGGTCCATCAGAAAGAGTGGGGTTCCAGCATCATTGCCACTCTCGAGTTCCGGGGGGACGAGAAGATTCTCGATCTGGGGTGCGGGGATGGGCTCCTTACCTCCCGTATAGCGGATCTTGTCCCCGGCGGAGAGGTGGTCGGCATCGACGGCTCCAGGGGGATGATCGAGGCAGCGCGGGAGAAGGTGCGCCCCAACCTGAGGTTCATGCTGCTCGATATCAACGACATCGAGTTTGAGGGGGAGTTTGATGTCGTGTTTTCCAACGCCGCCCTGCACTGGATCAAAGATCACGGCAAGCTCCTGCGCAACGTGGCCCGTGCCCTCCGCCCGGACGGAAGGGTTCGGTTCAACTTTGCAGCCGACGGTAACTGTTTCCATTTTTTCCGGGTGATGCGGGAGGCGATGAGCCGGGAGCCATTCTCCGACTGCTTCCGTGACTTTTCCTGGCCCTGGTTCATGCCTTCGCTGCAAGCCTACCAAGCCTTGGTAGCGGAGAGCCCGCTGCGGGAGGCCCGGGTTTGGGGCGAGAACGCGGACCGGTACTTTCCCGATGCGGATACCATGGTGCGCTGGCTCGATCAGCCGAGCCTGGTTCCCTTTCTTCCCCTGGTGGAAAAGGCCCAACGAGACCTGTTCCGGAGTTTCGTCATCAACCGGATGATCGAGCTTACCAAGCGAAGTGACGGAACCTGTTTCGAGACCTTCCGGCGGGTGAACCTAGCGGCACAAAAATAGGCAGAACTGCCGGAAGGGACCGACTCCGCTGGTGTCTGTCCCTTCCGGCTCCGCGGCTTCATCAGGGACCATTCTCTCCAACATCCCCTCCCCGCAGCAAGGGCTCCAAGGCAGAAGCGATACCCAGGAGCGCTGTAAGCTTTCTTCATGAAAACAGACGGAAAAGGCATATAGATGCACCCTTCTCGCACTGTAGTCACCCTCTACCCCTAATTTTGTTGCGCACACTTCGGATCTTGTTCGCTTTGCCAGACTTACGACTGATATCTCTCTCCGCATACAACCGTCCAGTTTCACTGAAGCAGTACCCGTTCCCTCCCCCTTCTCTCTTACCACATGGGCGCATGCCCAGAACAACTATCACTACTAATTAACTATAGCTTATTACAGTTTACAAGTCTATCTTACTTCCCTTACTATTCCCACACATCGAAGGGAGGAATAGCTATGCGTAACAAGATCATTGTTACCCGCGCGGACGACCCTGAATTGCCCACGGTCTTACTGATGAGCATGTTCCAATTCCGGCACAAGATCTTCCGTGAGAGGCTCGGCTGGGATGTCATGAGCCTAGACGGTATGGAAGTGGATGTCTTTGACGCGCTGCGGCCGGTCTACATCCTTTCCAGCGCATCCGATGCGGTGGTCAATGGCTGCTGGAGGCTCCTCCCCACCACCGGTCCCTACATGCTGAAGCACGTATTCCCGGAACTCCTGCACGGGACCACGCCCCCCCAAACCCCGGAGGTTTGGGAGCTGAGCCGGTTCGCGGTTGACAGCAGCGCGCGGTCGCCCCAAGAGAAGAAGGTGCTCCGAACCATGTGCGGCATGGTCCAAAACGTGCTTCGCTTCGCCGAGAAAAACGGCATCCGCCAATACGTCACGGTGACCAGCGTCGCCCTGGAGCGTTACTTCCGGCACTTCGGCGTTCCCATGCGGAGGATTGGAAGCGGTGTCGCCAGCTATCTCGGCGATGTCTGCTCGGTCGCCTGTTACATCGACATAAACGACGAGCTCCGGGGCGCGGTGAGGCAGCTGGCGGCCGGACTGGAGTAACGGCTCGTGCGAATACTCCACATCGGGTATACGGAAGAGAAACTGGAAAGGCGTTACCCGCCCCAATTGTTAGAGCAAGCCCAGTTCAGCAGGTGCCAGAGCCTGGAGGATGCCTTGGCCATGCTGGAGCGGGAAGACCCTTTTGATTGGATCCTCGTGGAGGAAGGGATCCTGCTCGGGGCGCCGATTGGGATGCTGCGGAAGCTCCTGGAGCACAGGCGTAAGATCCCGGTGGCGCTGCTTAACACTACGCCCCCCCATACCTTCGATGTTGTCTGCGCTACCGAGCATGAGGAACGCTGCACCAGGATCTTCTTCTGCACCATCTCTGATCCTGGTTCGATCCAGGTCTGTCAGGAAGAGGGGAGCATCGGGGCAGTGGTGGAATATCAGGCCGAGCATTACATCGACAACCAGACGCCGCAGGAGAGTGCACGACTCATCGTCAGGTATCTGGACCGAGCGGTGGCGGCCAACAGGAGAGAGAAAGATGGTCGTGAGTGAAACGGAGATTGCAGCGTTTTGGGACCGGAAGTTTCTTAAGGAAAACCTGATGTGGGGACTGGAACCGAGCCTTTGTGCGGTTAGCGCGGCGTCCTTCCTCGCAGAACGTGGGGGCAGCGGCGATCTTCTTGACATCGGCTGCGGTTACGCCCGGGACTCCGGGTTCTTCGCGACCCTCGGGTTCCGGGTGACCGGGGTGGACATCTCGGAAGTAGCCATTAACAAGGCACGCAAGCTCTATCCCGAGATCGCTTTCAGGGTCATGGACATCGCGGCTCTGAATCTCCCGGAGGGCTCCTTCGATGTCGTCTTCGGAAACTTCATCCTCCACCTTTGCACCGCCCCCGAGAAACGAAGCGAAATCCTGAATGAGGCGCACCGGGTCCTAAAACCGGGGGGATACCTCTTCATCAGCGTGGCCTCGGTTTGGGACGCCGATTACGGGGAGGGGGAATATGTCGGATCAAACCTCTTCAAGAACGAGAGAGGGGTGATCAAGTACTACTACAATGAGCCCGCAGTACATCAGGAGTTCGCCTCTTTCATACTGATCGAGGTTAGGGAGATCGTCGAGGAGCATAACCACGACCGGCCGCACTGTCATCGGAGCTATTTCATTGTCGCCAAAAAAACAGGAAAGGAGTGACCATGCAAGAAACCCAACCCCGTTACGTTTTGAGAGGCCTGGACAGCTACAGCCGCGAGGAACTGGCCAACTATTGGAAATCCTTCGATCCTCTCGGTGAAGACCCGAAGATCCTCGGAATCGGCCTGAGCTGCAGCCATGTCTGCAACCTCCGCTGCGTCTACTGCTACGCCGGTCCCCTCTCCCCGAAAGCGGACGAGCTCACTGTACACGAGCAGAAGGAGATCATTTCACAGGCTCGTGCCTTGGGTGCCCGGATGGTCATCGTCTGCGGCGATGCCGAGCCACTCATGGACAGGAGTCTCCTCCCCATGGTGAAGCACTGCCACGACCTCGACATTACTTCCGTCGTGGTCACCAACGCGATTCCCATGGGAGACGACCGCCTGGCCCTTACTGTCCACGGCATGGATGCCAAGAGCGTGGTCAACTACCTGCGTGACCACGGTGCTTCCGTCATCGCCAAAATGGACAGTGTCCATGAGGAGACCTACAATGCCATCGTCAATGTCCATGGTTCCTGGGCGAAGTTCCGCCTCGCCGTGGACCGGCTGGTGGATGCAGGCTTCACCGCCTTCGAAGAGCGCTACGGAGTACGGGTGACCCGGCTTGCCTTCAGCGGTGTAGTGATGAAGCAGACCCTGATCGAGGTTCCGATGATGCGCGACTTCGCCCACGTCCGCGGAGCCCAGTTCATCTGCAAGCTCCCTTCGTTGGTCGGGACCGCACTGGACAACCTGGACTGCATGTTCCCGGTCGAGCGCTACGAGGAGATCCGCGCCATCCTGGCACAGTACACGGAGAAGCGGGAGACCCTCATGGTCGACACCCCGCGCTGTATGGCCTGGCACTACGGCCCGGTAATCGGGATCAACGGCGACATTCGGGAGTGCTACACCTCTGACTGCAAGGGGGACCAGTTCATCGGCAACATCCGCCAGACCTCCCTCAAGGAGCTGATCGTGAAGCGCAACCGGATCTACGACATAAGCACCGACAACTTCTGTCCGGTAAAGACCCGGATCAACCAGGAGTTAGTGGCGCAGGGGAAGGACCGACTCTGGCAGGTCCTTCCAGAGAACCGCTGCGCCAAGATGATGAGCTACTAGCGACAAGGGGGGAACCATGGAGCCACTCGTGGTCCATGTTGGAAAGGTGTCGCGTTGCGCCGTAGCGAAATCGACATTGACCAGAACCTCCCAAGCAGTTCATGAAAAAGATCGAGCGCACAGGGTACGTCAGGCACTGAAAGGTGGGTCTCCCGGCACAACGGATTCGGAATGGAAACGGATCCTATTCATTCGAGGTGAACCGGTATCGGAAAGGGTACCTCCTTGAAGGGAAAGGAGAACATCGCGGTCACCCTCGAGCACCTTTACCATCAAAAAAGGCAGCAACGCGAGATGCCCTGGCTCTGGCAGGGTGAACTGATATGAACCATTCACGGGAGGAGTATGGAAACTAAAATCATGAAAGCCTCGACGGAGGCGATAGAGTACGCGATACAGCTGCTCAAACAAGGGGCGGCGGTGATCTTCCCGAGCGATAACATCTACGGGATGGTGGCCAACGCAGAGGATCCAGAGGCTGTCAAGGAGATCTACGCACTCAAGGGGCGCGACGAGGGAAAGCCGCTTGGTTTCATGACCAACAGGAACCACGCCACAAGGTGGGGGTCCTTCAGCATCGACGCGAGCCGTGCCCTGGAGTTCTGGCCCTGCGGTCTTACCATCATCGTCCCCAAGTACGCGAGCGTCCCCGACTACATCACTAAGGGGTTCAACTCTATCCTTTTGAGCTGCCCGGACGAGACCTGTGCCGAACTGGCAGCACAGGCCGAATTTCCGCTCGCCTGCACCTCCGCCAATCTCTCGGGGGAGCTGGCGGTATCGAGCTGCGACCAAGCGATGGCGGTCTTTGATGGAAAGGTACCGCTGATTATCGACGGCGGGGAGAGTAGCCGGAAGTCGGCCGGGACCATCATCGACTTCTCCAGGACTCCGCCGACGGTGCTGCGCATCGGTGCCTTTCCGCTCGAGAACCTGCGCCGGGCGGTCCCCAGCCTGATTGTGGCGAGCCGGCTGATATGACACTTGTCCGCTGGCACCTGCTCCTGGCCGTCCTCTTTGTCACGCTCACGGAGCTACCGCCGCCGGTATCGGGAGAGGAGAGGCGGAAGGAGACGGTGAGGCAGAGGACCCCGATGGGGTTGGCACCGCTTCCGCCGCCGGTTCGGGAACCCGGGATGCCTGATCTTCCCCAGGAGGTTCACGGCCCGGATGCAGCGTTGTCGGCCGCTCCGGCACGGGTGTCGTCGGTGGACCCGGAAGAGGTTCAGCCTTCTACCATGGAAGCGACTTCGGCGAAGGAGGCGCCCTTAAAGCCAGCGGGGAGGTACGGGACGGTAACCCGGCTTAACTACCGCTACGCGGTGAACGGGGAGAGCGGCATCGCTCTTGGACACTTTCATCTCTTCCCGAACAGCACGCTCATTGCGGCAACCGTCGAGTTCTTTACCAGGAAACGGAGCAGGGAGCCCTTCGAGTTCAGTACTTTCGCCGCCGAGGTAAACCTCGGGCGTCCCTTTGTCCCCTCGACCCAGTGGGGAAACACCTTCGGCTGGGTGGCCCGCTTCCAGTCCACCCCAGGTGCCTACTTGGTGGTAAGCGGCGGTCTGCAGTGGGACATATCCCGGACCCCGGGATTAACACTTCCGTTGCAGTGGAAGAGCTTCATTCAGGTATTAGCGAAGAATCGGGACGATGCGGGGACGGTGGATATCTTCAACTGGTACGAGTTTGTCCTGATCGACAAGCGGCTCATCCTCCGGGGGACCAACGTCTGGTTCCTCATCCCGGGAGGGAAGGACGCGGTCCGCCTGACCCAGGATCTGGTTGTCCCGGTGCACAACCGGTTCGACCTCTACCTGAGGCATTTTTTCCAGAACAACGGTTCCATTGACGAGACCCGCAGCGACGGGTCGCAGTTCGCCGTCGGCCTCCGTTACACTTTCTAGCCGACGTCACGAGGTGAGGGATGCAAATTGAAAATAATCGCTCCATCTGGACCTTTGCCTTTACCGGATACATGTTCATGACCGTGGTGATCTGCTCCGGGGTCTCGGTCATCGTGCCGGCGATACCGAACATAATGCGGGAGCAGGGGATCTCGGCCGGCTTCATCACCGCGGCCTTCGTATCGCTGCTGACCGGGAGGTTCCTCTCCTCCATCTTCACCGGGTATCTCCTTTTGAGAGTGCGCCCGCAGCAACTCCTCTACACCTCGTTCGCGCTTCATACGCTAACGATGGCGTTCCTTGCCTTCGCGCAGGGGGGGAGCGCCTTTACCACCCTCCGCTTCCTGGAGGGGATCTTCGAGGGGATCGTTTCGGTGGTGCTGCAAGTGATTGTGATCGCTCTTTCCACACCGGAGGACCGAGGGGTCAAGATGGGGTACATGCAGTCCGCCTTCGGGGTCGGCTTCATCGTGGGGCCCATGATAGGGAGCCTCTCTATGCGCCAGTACGGTTCCTCCGGGGTCTTCTGGGCAGTGGCGGGCCTCATGGTGATCTGCATCATCTGGCTCACCCTAATCTTCCGCAGTCTCTCCGGTCAGATGACACAGTCTCCCCCCCAGAAGCTCACCTTCAGCCTTGACTTCCTGAAATTCATCCCGTTTTACAGCGCGCCGATTCTGCAGCGCCTCTTGGTGGTGGCCTTTGCGATGCTGATCCCGCTATACCTAGTAGACCGGTTCCACCTCGCTTCACACCAGATCGGCTACTTCTTCACCCTTTCCGCAGTGATCACCTCCACCACGATGCCCTTCACCGGGAAACTGGGGAAGCACCCCTGCTGCAACTATTTTGTGGTGGCGGCTATGTTGGTAATGGGCCTGTCCATCCTGGGGATGGGAGTGACCTCCGACCCGATCATCTTCACCGCCTGCTTCGTGGCAGAGACGTTCGGTTTCGCGGTGATGGCCCCCAACTCGATGAAGATCTTCGGGGACGTCGTATCCGAGCACCCGCGCCGTGGTGAGGTGGTGGGGACTTCGTCGAGCTTTCGGGAGCTTCTGAACATTGTGCTCTCTTTCGCCCTTATTCCGCTGTACCAGTTCAGCATGTCGCTCCCTTGGATCATCCTCGCGATGGTATGCATGCTCCTCTCCCTCCCCTACCTGAGGAACGCTCGGCGTGGCGAACGCGTGGCGGCCCGCGTACCCTCCGGCTCCTAGGTCTGCGAAAAGGAGAAGAGCGTGGCAAAGAACTGTACAAAAAAATCTAGTAGGCCCATTTGGTCCAGGAGAAGCCGGACGGGATGTCGCTGAGAGGAGTATGTCCCTTGCTACTTTGCGTCGAGCTGGGCATGGAAGCGGTTCCCATCGCCTGGATCGACCTGGTCACCCCCTGCGTTGGCTTCTCGCTGGAGGACCACCCCTCAGCTCCCTGAACCGTAACTTCAACCCGGTGCAGCTGGTGCCGGTGCTGTAGAAAGTCTTCAACAACGAGAGAACCGGTTCCGGCTCAACCCCGAGCAGGAGGGGCTGAACCGAGATTTTTGTAAGGTCTTCATTAACTGCAAGCTCAACATCTACACCTATGACAGCGCCCTAGGCAACGTCGACATGAAATAGACTAACAGACAAGGGGGAAGTGATGGATTACAAGGGCAGGGTCTGGAAATTCGGCGACAACATCGATACCGACGTGATTTTCCCGTCACAGTACATGCTCCTTCCGACCATCGAGGAGATGAAGGTGCACACCTTCGAACCCTTGGTGGCGAACTTCCACGAAAAGGTACGTCCGGGCGACATGATCCTTGGGGGGGAGAACTTCGGCGGGGGTTCCTCGCGGGAACAGGCGCCGTCGGTTTTGAAGGCGGTGGGGATCACCTGCATCATTGCCAAGTCCTTTGCCCGCATCTTCTACCGCAACGCCATCAACATCGGGCTTTTGGCCATCGTCTGCAACTGTTACGACGAGGTGCACGAGGGAGACGTCCTGAGTGTCGATCTAGCGTGGCAGATCATCGAGGTGGAGGGAAGCGAGCTCCGCTTCGGCTTTAAGTCCTTCCCTCCCCACGTCACCCAGATGGTGGCGGCCGGTGGTCTCATCGAATACATCAACGGCTCGGGCCGCTGAAAAGAAAGGAGAAGTCTGCAAATGGCAATGACACTGTCGGAAAAAGTGCTGGCCCGGGCCGCGGGCAAAGATGAGGTGACGCCGGGGGAGATCGTCCAGACCGAGATCGACTGGATCATGACCAACGACGCCACCACCCACGTGAGCATCGACATCTTCGAGCAGAAGCTCCTGAAGCAGGAGATCAAGCACCCGGAGCGGGTGATCTGGGTGGTGGACCACAACATCCCGGCGGAATCGGTGGAGACCGCCAACGTGCACCGCAAGCAGCGGATCTTCGCTGGAAAACACGGCTTCAACAGCCATGTCGGGGAGGGGATTTGTCATCAGCTCCTGGTGGAAAAGTACGTTCTTCCCGGTCAGGTGGTGATCGGCGCCGACTCCCATACCTGCAGCCATGGCGCCCTAGGCGCCTTCGCCACCGGCGTCGGCTCCACCGACTTGGTCGGGGCGATCCGGGAGGGGAGCCTCTGGTTCATGGTCCCGGCCACCCTGAAGTTCCACTTGACTGGAAAGCTCAGGGAAGGAGTCACAACGAAAGACCTCATCCTTACCATCATCGGCGACATCTCAGCAAACGGCGCCAACTATCGTGCCATGGAGTTTTCTGGCCCGGCGGTCAGCACGCTCTCGTTCGAGTCGCGGCTTGCCCTGTGCAATCTCGTGGTGGAAGCAGGGGGCAAGAACGCCATCATGGAGGCCGACGAGAAGGTGGTCGGCTATCTCAGGCGCAACCGTCCCCAGGGGGCCACCGGGGTGGTCCTTCAAGGGGACCAGGGGGCGGCTTACGAGAAGTTCTTCCACTACGACCTCTCCCAGATCGCTCCGGTGGTCGCCTGTCCGCACGCGGTCGACAACGTCTCTCCGATCATCGCAGTCGAAGGGAGGGAGATCGATCAGGTCTTCGTCGGATCCTGCAGTAACGGCCGGATAGAGGACCTGCGGATCTTGGGCCGAATTCTCAAGGGGAACCGGGTGCACTCCCGGGTGCGTCTCGCTGTCTCCCCTGCGTCGACTAGGGTCTTCCTGCAGGCCCTTGAGGAGGGACTCATCTCTACCTTCCTTGAGGCAGGGGCGATGGTCCTGAATCCAAACTGCAGCACCTGCTGGGGGGGGTGCCAGGCGGTGGTCGGAGACGGTGAGAGGCTTCTCTCCACCGGAACCAGGAACTTCAAGGGGAGATCCGGGAGCGCCTTAGCCGAGGTCTTCCTTGGTTCGGTGTACAGCGCAGGAGCTGCCGCCCTTGCCGGCAAGATAGTGAACCCGATAAACTACCTGGGCCTCTAGGCCATTAGAGCAAGGAAGGAAAAAATGGAAAACAATCTTACCGGAAACGCTTGGAAATTCGGCAACAACATCGACACCGACATCATCATGCCCTCCCAGTATCTCTCCTGGCCGCTGGAGGAGTCCTACCGCCTCGCCTTCGAGCCGCTCCGGAAGGGGTTCGCCGATCTGGTTACCCCGGGGGACGTGATCGTGGCCGGCTCCAACTTCGGGAGCGGGAGTTCCCGCGAGCAGGCGGCGCAGGCGATCTTCCGGATGGGGATCCGGGCCGTGATCGCGAACTCCTATGCCCGCATCTTCTACCGCAACGCCCTCAATATCGGGCTTTACGCCATCGAGTGCCCTGAGGCCGAGGCGATAATCGAGGAAGGGAACCGAGTCAAGATCGACCTGGACCGGGGAGTGCTGCTAAACCTTTCCACTGCTCGCGAGGCCTCCTTCGGCCCGTTCCCGCAGAACCTCCGGAAGATCATGGAGGCGGGAGGGCTGGTCGAGTACATGAAAAAACGGAACCATCAGGAGGCGAGGTAACGCAATGGCAATGACACTGGCGGAAAAGATACTGGCCCGCAAGGCCCTCAAGAAGGAGGTCGCTCCTGGAGAACTCGTCACCGTCGCGGTCGATCACACCATGACCTATGACCTCTTCTGCCCCTCGGTGGTGGAGGCGTTCAAGGAGATGGGGTTCAAACAGGTCTGGAATCCGAACAAGATCGCCATCATCTTCGATCACCTAGTGCCGGCGAAAAACGCGAAGGAGGTGGAGCACTTCAAGGTGAGCCTCGCCTTTGCCCGTGCCCAGGGGATCACCAAAGTGCACCAGCACGATGGGATTTGCCACCAGCTCTTGTTTGAGAAGGGGTACTCCCGCCCAGGAGACGTGATCCTCGGGACTGACTCGCACACGGTCACCACCGGTGGGGTCGGAGCCTTCGCCACCGGGATCGGCTACACCGAGATGGCGTCGATCTGGGGTACCGGAGAGATCTGGCTCAAGGTACCGGAGACGCTGCGTTTCGAGATCGAGGGGGAACTGGCGCCGGGGGTATCGGCCAAGGACCTAATACTGAAGATCATCGGCGACATCGGGCACGCCGGGGCGACCTACAAGGCGATGGAGTTCGGAGGCACGCTCATTGGCCGGCTCAGCGTGGCGCAGCGCCTCACCATCGCCAACATGTCCGTCGAGGCGGGGGCCAAGGCGGGGCTCATGGCCCCGGACGAGAAGGTTCTGGAACACTACCGGGAACTTGGAATCACCGACTTCCCCATGCTCCGCCCCGATCCCGATGCAGCCTACCGCTCCGTTTCCCGCTACGACGCCTCGAAGCTTGTCCCCATGGTCTCCTGCTCGCCGGCGGTGGACAACGTGATGCCTCTCTTCGAAGTGGCGGGTGAGGAGGTCCGGAAGGCATTTCTGGGCTCCTGCACCAACGGCAGGCTTGAGGACATCGAGATGGCGGCGTCGCTGGTCCGCGGGAAGAAAATCCATCCTAAGGTGGAGATGATCGTCACCCCCGCCTCCCGCACCATCTACCAGCAGGCGATTCAAAGCGGTGCAGTTGCCGCACTGGTTGAAGCGGGGGCCTACGTTACCGTTCCAGCCTGCGGCCTCTGTTCCGGGATCAACGGCGGGGTGGTTGCCGACGGAGACACCATTATAAGCTCGAACAACCGGAACTTCCTGGGAAGGATGGGAGGACCGACAGCTCGGGTGATCCTCGCCTCCCCGGCATCGGTCGCCGTGTCGGCGCTGGCGGGCAAGGTGGTCGACCCGAGAGAGTATCTGTAGGTGCAAGAGATGGTGATAACCAGGGCGGAAATCCGAAAGTTGGCTGAGGAGCGCATCCGGAGGGGAGACAGCACCGGGTGGTTCGAGGAGCTCTACCGGCGCGCCGAGGGGAATCCCAATGCCATTCCGTGGGCCGACCTTGAGCCCAATTCGAACCTGGTCTCCTGGGCGGAGAGGACCGGACTGGCCGGCGTGGGGCGGCTCGCCCTCAAGGTAGGATGCGGACTCGGCGACGACGCCGAGGAACTGAGCCGGCGTGGTTTCGAGGTCACAGCCTTCGACATCGCGCCCACCGCCATAGATTGGTGCCAGCGACGATTCCCCGAGTCGCGGGTAGACTACCAGATAGCCGATCTCTTCGATCCACCGGAGAGTTGGGTGGGGCGCTTCGACTTTGTGCTGGAGTCGTACACCCTGCAGTCATTCCTTCCGGAACTCCGTCCGCGCGCCATGCGGCAGGTGGTGCGCCTGGTGGCTCCGGGAGGAGCCCTGCTTGTCATCTGTCGTGGCCGCGAGCAGGGGGAGACCCCTGAAGGGGTCTGGCCGGTCCCCCTCTCACGGGAGGAACTGGGCAGGTTTCAGGAATTGGGACTTGAGGAAGCGGCCTTCGAGGATTTGCTGGACAACGAAACCCCGCCGGTACGGAGATTCCGCGCCCTCTACTTCCGCCCCTGAAAAAAGCCCTGCCCCTGCCTATAGCGTGGCGTAAGGCGGAAGAGATTAGCTGGGGACTATTGCGAGCCTCCGGCCCTTCCCAGGGCTAGCCCTGGGAAGATGAGCCCCCGCGATACAGCCTGCACAACGGCATGCAGCCGGTTTGACACCTGCAGCTTGTCCGTCGCGTTCTGCAGGTGGAAGACGACGGTCCGCTCAGAGATCCCCAGGATCTGGGAGGTCTCCCACGACGTTTTCCCTTCCGCCGCCCAAAGGAGGCACTCCGTCTCGCGTTGGCTCAGCTTGGTGGGCGGGGGGAGTTCCACCGTCTTCACAGCCCGAAGCACCGCCTCCAAGATGTGGAATGATATGGCATGGAGCATCGGTATAGCCTTGTTGATCCGAAGGCTGGTCTTGCTGTGGTCCTCGCAGGAGGCGAGGCTCAACATTGCCGATTCACCCTGCGGGGTGTGCACAGGGATGCTTACTCCACTGCGGAGGCTGTGTTCCCGAGCGGCTAACATGAGGGTTCGCGCTTTCTGGCTCTGTTCGCCCTTAAAGGCCTCCTCCCAGACGTAGGGGATGACGCTAGTGACACAGTGGAGCACGGTGGGATCGATCTTTTCATACCCTTCGGCTACGTAGTGCTGGCGCCACTCTTCTGGGTAGTCACTGATGATGAACTGGTAGGGCATGACGAAGGAGTTGCGCAACTGAATGGCAAAGAGGAAGTAGTCGAAGCCGTAGCTGTTACAGAGTAGCCTCAAGAACGAGTTAATCTCGGATATAGACTCTGCCTCTGCTATCATTTGAACCAGCTTTGAGTATTTTAACCTATTCACATTCTTTCCCTACCCCGCGTTCTCTCAAAGTAAGACGCCTTATCCAGCCTTTTCCGGTGCTCGAAGGCTGTGATTATATTGATGCAATAATATAAGTTATAAAAATGTTATTTAAAATTATTAATATTATAGTTTGAAAAAAAATACAACTTTTTTGATCATGCTTGAGCCGCTAAAAGTTAGATTTTATTGAGGAGATTTGTTTTTTCTTCTTCGGGTGGGGTGGGGGATTTTCATATGCATTGCGTGCCCTGTCTGGGCGGAGGTGCTGAGAGGTGGGTCGGATGAAAAGGACATTCTCATGGTTAGTGCTGCTGCTCTTCATCGCCGCTTGCACCGCCCAGGACTGGGTGCTGCTGGAGCCGAAAGCAGATCTACTTCATTCCCTCAGTCAACAGCGAGGGGGTTCTGGCTAGGTCAGAGGTGCTGGTAAAGCTCCTTGAGCGGGAGACCGGCTACTTCTTCGTTTGTGCTGTCACGACGAGCTATCTGGTACCGGTCGGCACCAACAAGTGGGATTTCGCCTGAGAAAGGTAAAGGTGTCACCCGTTAAAAGGTTGTCCTTCAAAAGCAAAAAAGTTCACCATGCAAGAAAAAGTGGTTTTCCAAGCCTTGCATTTTGCGGTCATCGGCATTGAACCATAACCGTTATTTCTTTCATGTTTTGATGTCAGCTTTTGCTGCAAGCTGAATAGTTACAGGCAAAGAATATTCAGTGGCAATATTTCCCTCCTTTTACCTCACAACCCTCCGTTCCCCGCAAACGAAAAAGCCCACCAAAAGAGGTCTTTTCTGTTGATGTTTCGGGAGCTTGTCATCCTATGGGCGATACCCCTTGCTAACGTTTCACATGCACTTTCCATGCTGAGAACAATTCATTTCCTTGTTACTCTGAAGAGAACTCCTTCTCGTACTTCCGCAACAGCTTTTCCACGTCCCGTTTCATGGGCGCCTTCCACGGCCCCACGGC
>CALBZH010000682.1 GCA_937889795.1 uncultured Syntrophobacteraceae bacterium
GCCGCCCATTCCGATTTGGACTGTCCGGCAAGCCTTTCTCTTCTCCAAGCAACGAAATCCGGCACGAGAACCTGTCCCCCGGGGTAAATCTCGGGCTCGTAAAGGATGAGCCATCCGGCCATTGAATCGTTCGCGGGGCAGAACCGGCATTTTCGCTCACGACTGCTTTCCCGCGATGCTCGCGATGGTCACCTTGATGACGACCGTCCCCTCCAGAGCCTTGTCCGTAAAAGTATAGCTTCCATCAGAATAATGCGCCATGATGATCGCGAGCGCGTTCCGCTTCGATTCCAGATCCGTGACGAGCTCCGCTGTGCCGAAGCCGATCACGCTTCGGTACCCGGCGCTCCAGCGGCAGGCCTCTTCCGACGGACGCAGCTCGTCGAGGATGTCGAGCTCGACGCAGACCCGGTTGTTTTGGCGCAGCAGGTCCATCTTCTTCCCGACGGACGCCCCGTGAAAGTAGAACGATTCCCCATCGTAGCCGAAGGAGAGCGGAACCACGTAAGGCTCTTTTCCGTCGGTCAAGCCGAGACGGCAGACGCGGCATTCCCGGATGATCGCGTCGATGGCTTCCCGGTCTTGAATTTCCCTCTCCTTTCGTCTCACACGCCACTCCTTGTGGGGATAACATCCCGTCCCGTAATCCAGCTACCGCAGCCCCGGGCAGAAGGGCAAGAGAGCGGCTCGCACCTTGCGACGCACTCGAAGCAGATCGGGCCAGCTCTCGATCGGATTCCCATTTCCGGAAACCGGCCACAGGCCGATACCTTTCAGCGATTCGAGCTGGCCCGGGCTCACGCGCGAGCCCGTCATGTTGGTGTGAAGCCGCAGCCGATGGTCGAGTGACCGAAGCGTCTGGAAAGCGTTCACAAGCTCGCGGCGTCTTTGCGCGGGAGTACCCAACACATCCAGAACGGCCCCCAGGGCGGCGCGCACCGAAGGAATCCGCAGCGATGGCTGGCGGTGGCCCTCGGTCAGCTGAACGCCCTGCACCAGAAACTCCACGTCAACGAGTCCGCCCAGGCCGAGCTTGATGTCCGCAAGGTCCGCCCGCTCTTCGGCCCGCTCCCGCTGCATCCGCTGCCGCAGGTGGCACATGCGCTCCCACACGGGATCGCGATCCCGCTCCCGAAAGCAAAGCACATCGGCCTGCTCGCGAATCCAGGCCCCGAGCCGCGCGTCTCCCGCAACGGGCTTCACGCGGAGCAGCGCCTGGAGCTCCCAGATGTCCGCCTCGTTCGTGTAATACTCCAGCCAGTTTCGCGCCGTCACAACGAGAGGTCCGTAGTTCCCCGTCGGCCGAAGCCGCGCATCCACGGCATATCCGGGGCCGTCCTGGAGCGGTGTGCTCAGCATGCGCATAAAGCGCTGAATCAGGCGGATGACATTTTCCGGGATCTTGTCTTCCGGCTCACCGGACCGAGGCTCGTAGACGAAGACCAAGTCCAGATCGGACAGATAGCTCATCTCACCGCTTCCCAGCCTTCCCATCCCCAGAACGGTGAGCGGTAAGTCGGGGTCGAGCTTCAAATAATCGGCGATCCGCCGGAAGGTGTGGTGCAGGACAAACTCGGCGAGACGGCTCAGCCCCTGCTCCAGCTGCCCGTGACCCAGCACACCGCCCAGATCGGCCAGGGCCAGCTGGAGGACACGCTCGTTTTTCAAACGGCGGAGCCATTCCATGCAATCTTCGTAGGTTTCCGCCCGCTCCAGGAGCTGTTGGCTGCGCCGTTGCCAGTCGGCGTCCTCCTGATGGACCGAGGTCCCCGTCGCGATTCCTTCCACAAGCCCCGGGTGGTGAGCGAGCAGATCAGCAAGCATGCCGCTTTGCACGACCCCCCGACAGAGGGGCGCGAGCCACTCACCCTTTGTTTTGAAGAGCTTTGCCAGGCCAGGCCTTTTGGCCACCTGAGCGAAATAGCGCTCGAGCCGCACCGGGAGCGACTCAAGCAGCTGTGTGTCCTGGACGCACCCAAACGGCACTAGGGTTGCCGTGACGGTCTCGCGGACTGCCATCGGAAAAGGCGACAGGTGCTGCTGCAGGCGGGCAATCGATTCCCGGGGGAAGCTCGCGAGACCGTTGCCGCATGATCCTTCTGATTCGGCCATCTCCTCGGAGCCGCTCCCCGCACCCCGCTCACCATCAGTCCCGAAAAGCTCCAGGAACCGCCTGTGTACAGCACCGCAGACTCGCTCGAGCTCCCCGAGAAACCTCGGCTTATCGCCTTCGAGGCCCAGCGCAAACGCCAGCCGCGAAAGCCCCTCGTCCGACTGCGGCAGCTTCTGGGTGTGTCGGTTCTGATCGAGCTGAACCCAGTGCTCCACACGCCGCAGGAAGCAGTAGCCCTCCGTGAGCTCCTCCACAACGTCCGCGGGCAGGAACTGGAGCTCCCCCAGCTTCGACAGACACCGGAGCGTATTGGGCTCGTCCAGCTCGGGATGACGGCCGCCGTAGATCAGCTGAAGCGACTGGACCAGGAACTCCACCTCCCGGATCCCCCCGATTCCGAGCTTGACATCGAACTGCTCCCAGCCCGGACGCGGACGGACGGCCTCCGCGATGATACGATCACGCATCGTCCGAAGCTCATCGAGAGCCTGAAAATCCAGAAATCGCCTGAAGACGAAGGGACGAACGCCCTTGATGAAGCCAGTGCCCAATGGACGGTCTCCGGCAACGGGACGTGCCTTGAGCAGCATCTGCCGCTCCCAGGGTCTTCCGTACTGGAGGTAATAGTCGGAAGCGGATCCCACGGAGGGAATGAGTGGCCCGTCCTTGCCCTGGGGCCGCAGTCGCAAGTCGACTTCAAAGACCCGGTCTCCCTCGAACCTCTCCGCGAGCAGCTTGCTCAGCGTGTTGACCAGGCGATTGTAGAGAACCAGCATTTCGGAAGTGTCTTTTCCTCCATCTCCCGTCTGACCATAGAGATACAGGATGTCGATGTCCGAAACATAATTGAGCTCCTGGCCTCCGAGCTTCCCGAGGCCCATGACCGTCAGGCTCAGGCTCCTCCGCCCCTCCTCCCACAGCCGGGACTCCGACTCGGAGAGCCACCACTCGGGACGTGCGCTCAAAGCGTTCAAACCCGCCTGCAGGGTTGCGCTGGCCAGGTCACTGAGCTGGCTGGTGGTTTCGGAAAGGTCCGCCAGCCCCAAGAGGTCACGTCCCCCGATTCTCAGAAAGTGCTGCTGCTTGAATTCCCGGAGCAGGACCATGGCATCGTGAAAAGACGAAGCTCCGGTCAGTACCCTCTCAATCCCTTGAAACAGCTCGGTCACCGGGTACCGGCGAAAGAGGTTTCGCTTCTGCCAAAGCCATTCGACGTAATCCTCACGGCGGCGTAGGAGAGTCCCCAAGTACTGGGACGAAGCTTGAATGCGCTCGAGCTCGTTCATGATGTCCTTGCACCTGACTGATCGTGTGAGAATGGATTCGACAGAGCAACCGAACCGTGATGACCAATGCTCCGCAACCCGTGGAGCGTCACGAA
>CALBZH010000683.1 GCA_937889795.1 uncultured Syntrophobacteraceae bacterium
GTGTGCTCTTCCGATCTATCGACAACAACGAGCACTCGGTCCAGATCTTGGTGACCGAGCAGGGGTTGGCGGACTTGCGCGGTCTCGGACCAGTTCAGCGCGCCAAGCTCATCATCGAAAAATGCGCTCACCCGGCCTACCGGGACTATCTCCACCGTTATGTTGCCAGGGCTCGGCCCGGCCACATTCCGCATGACCTCGAGACCGCGTTCGAGCTGCATCGGAACCTGCTTCAGCACGGCTCCATGCTCCCCGGAATCGAAAAGGAGATTGCCGCGTCGTGAACTGCGCTCCAGGAGAAGCCTCGACGGACACCCCCTGTAGCCGGTGTGATCTCCCGTGGTCTTGATACACCCCCAAACGCCCGAGGATACCGCCATGTCCGATGCCAAAGAGTCGCTTAGGGCCGATGACGCCCTGTCTTCCGAACGGTTGCACAGTCTTGACACTCTAGCGGAGGACATCGAACGCCACATCGTTACGACCTTGGGGAACGAAGTCATCGGGCGGAACAAGTACCGCTATTTCAATGGCCTGGCATACAGTATCCGAGACCGGCTGATCCGCGGCTGGCTGAGCACCCAGAAAGACTATTACGACGGGATGCTCAAGCGGGTCTATTACCTGTCGATGGAGTTCCTTCCCGGTCGGTTTCTCATGAACTATCTGACGAACATGCGCATCGACAACGGTTGCAGGCAGGCACTCGAAAGACTGGGTATCGTCCTGGAGGACCTCGAGGAGGTCGAATGGGACGCAGGGCTGGGCAACGGCGGTCTTGGGCGTCTGGCTTCGTGCTACATGGATTCCATGGCGAGTCTCAAGATTCCTGGTTACGGATATGGAATTCTCTATGATTACGGGATCTTCTTTCAAAATATCGTGGATGGCTATCAGGAGGAAAGCTGCGACAACTGGCGTCGGCAGGGCAGCCCGTGGGAGATTGTGAGGCGGGAGCACCTTTACGAAGTCAAGTTTTGCGGCAGAAGCGAGCCGTACCTGGACGCGAACGGCCAGCAGCGCTACCGATGGGTTGATACGGAAAACGTCATGGCCATGCCATGCGACATCTTGATTCCCGGCTACGGCGGCAATCATGTCACCAACATGCGATTGTGGGCCGCCCAGTCGAGCCGCGAGCTCAACCTAAGCATCTTCAACCGGGGGGATTATGCGGGGGCCATGCACGACAAGGTGATGAGCGAAACCATCACCAAGGTGCTTTATCCGAACGACAAGGAAGAGCAGGGCAAGGAGCTTCGCTTGAGGCAGCAATACTTTCTGGTGGCCGCCACCTTTCAGGACATTATGCGCCGCCACAAGAAACAGCACAGTAGCCTTGCGGGCTTTGCCGACTATGTCGCCGTGCAGTTGAACGACACGCACCCATCGATTGCCGTTGCTGAGCTCATGCGACTGCTGCTGGATGTGGAACTGCTGACCTGGGAGCAGGCCTGGGACATCTGCACGAGGACTTTCGCGTACACGAATCACACCGTTCTTCCGGAAGCACTCGAAACGTGGCCCGTTGACCTCATCGGGCGGCTGCTGCCCCGGCATCTCGAGATCATTTACGAGATCAACCGGCGTTTCCTGCAGGAAGTGGCGGTGAGCTATCCCGGGGATTCAGACCGCCTGACGCGCATGTCCATCATTGCGGAAGGTGGTGAGCGGCGCGTGCGCATGGCCCACTTGGCCATCGTGGGCAGTCACTCGGTGAACGGGGTTGCCGCGTTGCACACGGAAATCCTGAAGGACGATCTTTTTAAGGATTTCCACCAGTTCTATCCGGACAAGCTCAAAAACATCACAAACGGGGTGACCCCGCGCCGTTGGCTCCTTCAGGCTAACCCGGCGCTGGCCGGTCTCATCACCTCGGTTGTCGGGCCGGACTGGGTCTGCGATCTCGACCGATTGAAAGCCCTGGTCCCGCTTGCGGAAGACGCTTCGTTCCGCCAAGCTTTTGCGGGGGCCAAGCTCGAGAACAAGAAACGACTGGCCCGTTATGTGCTGCGCAAGATGGGAATGGGCATCAACCCCCACTCCCTCTTCGATTGCCAGTTCAAGCGCATGCACGAATACAAACGCCAACTGCTGAATGTTCTGCACGCCATCACGCTCTACAACCGAATCAAGGAAAACCCGGACAGGCAGTTCGTTCCGCGCACGGTGCTGATCGGAGGGAAGGCCGCTCCCGGCTATTACCAGGCAAAGCTTATCATTAAGCTCTTCAACGCAGTCGCCGAGGTCGTCAACAACGATGCCGACCTACGGGGACTCCTCCGAATGCTCTTTCTGCCCAACTACTGCATTTCCCAAGCGGAAAAGGTCGTCCCGGCCGCCGACCTGTCGCAGCAGATCTCGACAGCGGGCATGGAGGCATCGGGGACGGGCAACATGAAGTTCGCCCTGAACGGGGCGCTGACCATCGGGACGCTGGACGGAGCCAATGTCGAGATTCGGGATGAGGTTGGACACGAGAACTTCTTTCTCTTTGGGCTGACATCCGACGAGGTAGGTCAGTTGCGGGCCACCGGGTACCAACCGTATGCGATCTACGAAAGCGATCCTGAGCTCAAACGAGCCATCGATCAGATTGCCTCGGGCCGGTTTTCTCCTAATCAGCCGGAACTGTTCGCGCCGATCGTGGATTCGCTCCTGCGCGATGGCGACTATTTTTTGGTTCTGGCTGACTATAGGAGTTATGTCGACGCGCAAGGACGCGTGGAGGCGCTCTTCAGAGACAAAGAGCAGTGGACGCGGAAAGCGATTTTGAACACCGCCAGGATGGCTAGGTTTTCCAGCGACCGGGCGATAATGGAATACGCCCGGACGATCTGGCAGGTTGTGCCCCTTGGCGGATAGAGGAGCGTTTGGGCGAACGCTCACGCTGTGAAAAGGGCCTTGTGTCTACCCACGAGCTCGGTCTGTGGCAAGGAAAAATCCTCCGGCCCAGTCCCTGGAAGCGGCAAAGAGCTCCTTGACCAGAAGGGGGTCCAGGCAGAGCTTCCGAGTCAGGATTTCCAGTTTTGGCCAGTCCCCGTCTTCCATGGCATCGCGCAGTCCCCAAAGCGGCGCATATTCGTTGTTGGGGTTGCGCCTGAGAGCGGCCTTGATCTTCGCATCCAGAGGCAGCAGTTCGACGAGGGTGTCCATGGGCATTCCAAGAAGCGCATCCATCAGGGAAAACAGCCCCACCAGAAAAATGGTACTCGGGTTGAAACCCCAGTAATCGTAAGCCTCTGTGAGCAGCTCGAAGAACTTGCCGCGCTGCAGCGAAAGCTCGGCCAGCTCTTGTGGGACTTCCCCTTTGCCCGCCATATCCACGAGGATCACCGCGCGGATCCAGCTTCTGAGCTTGTTCCAGCCGAGCAGCATGATGGCTTGGTCGATGGACTGAATCGTGTGTCGGAAACCGAAATAGGCACTGTTCAGGTAGGACAGCAACCGGAAACTGATGGCCACATCCGAGCGAATCGCCAAGGCTAGCTCTTTGAAGTCGGGGTCTTCCGCTTCGATGAGGCGGAGCAAGTGCAAGCGTGAGACCTCGCTGGAGGCCAGCGTTCGATCGGGAACGTGCTCGGCTTCCTTGAAAAAGGGTCCTTGGAAGAGGGAAAATCCCGCGTCCTTGGCGGCCCGGAATTGCTCCATCGTTCCGACGCCTCGTGCCAGCAGCAGGGCGCCGTTTCGTTGCAGCAGCTCTTGAGCCCCGGGATCCGGATGCTCTGCCCCGACGTCAAGCGCAAGGATGTCTGCCTGGCTGCGGACCGCGTCGGGCAGTGGGGCGTCAGGGATGACCTCCATGCAGGTGTAGTAGCCTTCCGCCCGCAAAGACTGCAGGGAGGCCGCCAGGGCCTGGGCGTCGCCTTCGCCGGGCAGCAGACGCACAACACCCGATGAAGGCGGCAGGGCATGCGCCATTCCGGAGAGGATGCTCGCCGCATCGAAGCCGACGACGATCTTCTTGCCGCGCTCCATGGCTTCCTGAAGTCTGACGTAGGTGCTCGATGACAGGCTGGCCGCGCTCTCGGTTCGAAGGAGGATGTCGCAGATGCCTTTGTTGGCCTCTCCCCCCAGGAGATCGTATCCCCAAATGCTGCGCTTCGAGTCAAGGATGGGCTGCTTGGTGTAAAATGGAGGACACGGCGATGCGGCAATGTCTTGTGCGATCATGGGGCCTCGCTTCTCGGGAAAGACGGGATAAGCTGAAATAGGGATTCTGCCTGTGTATTCAAGGCCGTTCGACAAGAGGTCGTACCGGTTGCTGTGTTGATTGCAAAAACCGAACCGAATCTGGTTGTCGATGCTCGGACAATTGCAGTAGGGTGAATCTGGAATTGGTGTTAGCCTTGCAAATCGCAGCGAAAACGCGGCGAGGACCCTTGAAGGAAGCGCCTGACATTTCCCCATCGTGGGAGCTGGCCAGTGTTTCGATCGGCTGCTATGCTGGGGGTGAGCGCAGATTTCTGACACATCAGAGTGAAGGAGCAGCCGTTCCGACCATGGAAGAGCAGAGAGTTCCGATCAGCCACCTCCGTGTCGGGGTTTTCATCCGGCTGGAGCTGCCGTGGTTTAAGCATCCGTTTCTGTTGGGGAGCTTTAAGATCAAGAGTCCGGACCAGATCCGGGCTCTGAAGGAGCTCGGCCTTTCCACGGTCATCTGCATTCCGGAAAAAAGCGATCAGCAGCCCATGGCTCCGTCGGATTTGGACGCGGCCGAAAAAGATACCGGTGGGGGGCGGAGCGAGTCCGATACCTCCTTGCAGCAGGCTCTCTGGAACATCAAAAACGAGCGGATTGTCCGGCTGAAGGCTCAGCGGGAAAGATTGAATCGTTGCGAGCGGGAGTTTGAGCAGGCCCTGACCCGTGTCAAGGACATTATCACCAATGTCGGGATGGCCTCCAGGGAAGTGGTTGAGAACGCGGACACGGTCGTCAAGGACATGGTTGGCTCGCTGCTTTCGGATACGAGCGTGGTTGTTCAGCTCATGAATACCAAGCCGGGCGGCGAAGACATCTTCTACCATTCCCTGAATGCCGTGGTGCTTGGTTTGCTCCTCGGACGCGAATGCGGACTCGATGCGGATGCTTTGCAGAAGCTGGGACTGGGATTGATCTTTCATGACATCGGGAAGCAGAGGATTCCGAAGAAGGTGCTGCGCAAGCAGACCGCGCTGACCCCCCCGGAAATGAAGTTGATTCAGCTCCATCCCAAGTATGGGCAAGAGATGATCGCCTCACGGGTTCCCGATTTTCCTCCCGAAGCGATGACCATCGTCGTCGGGCACCATGAGGCGCTCGACGGCAGCGGATATCCGTCGGGGCTGGCCGGTGAGAAGATTCCCCTGCTGGTCAGGCTCGCCTCGATTGCAAACGTTTTTGACAACCACTGCAACAAGCTTGACCCTGCGACCTCCCTCACCCCCTCCCAGGCCCTGTCTTTCATGTTCAGGAAACAAGCGGCCCAGCTCGATCGATCCCTCATGGCCGTGTTTATCCGCTGTCTTGGCGTTTATCCGCCGGGCACGGTCGTTCACCTGTCCAACGAAGGCATCGGGATGGTGGTTGGCGCTAACCCCCGAAACACGCTGCTACCCAGCATCCTCCTCTACGACCCGGATATTCCCAGGAACGAGGCCCTGATCGTCGACATGGAGGAAGAACCGGATCTCACCATCGTGGAGAGCATTCATCCGGCCAAGCTGGACCCTCAGATCTTTGCCTACCTGAGCCCACGAGCACGCGTTTCCTATTTTCCCCAGCTGAAGGGGGAGCTTGGCTCGGTATCCCGTTGAGAGCAGGATTATGCCCATTGACCGATGTCCATGGCTTCAGCGGCATCGCAAAAGCTGCCGAAACGAAAAAGGGGCTACGGCCATAAGCCATAACCCCTCAATTTTCTCTGGAGGCGGCAACCAGACTCGAACTGGTGAATAACGGTTTTGCAGACCGCTCCCTTACCACTTGGGTATGCCGCCCCTTTCGGAAGTGCTCACTACATATTGAATTCCTCCCTCCTTGTCAAGGGGAAGTTCCCGGCGCGGTCGGAGGTGGGGACGACCTCGATGGGCTCTCCAAAACAGGCCCGTCATCGTTTCACGAAGAAAGCGTCTATCGCTTGAACGCCGAAAGACCCGCATACCGCGCCGCGCCCCCCAGCTCCTCCTCGATGCGCAGCAGCTGGTTGTACTTGGCGATGCGGTCGGTTCGGGAAAGGGAGCCCGTTTTGATCTGGCCTGCATTGGCTGCAACGGCCAAGTCGGCGATGAAGGTGTCCTCCGTCTCGCCCGAGCGGTGAGAGATGACTGCCGTGTAGCCGGCCCGGAGCGCCATGTTGATGGCCTCGATGGTTTCCGTCACCGTGCCGATCTGGTTCAGCTTGATGAGGATGGAGTTGGCGACTCCCTTGGAGATGCCTTCGGCGAGGATCTTGGTGTTGGTCACGAAGACATCGTCTCCGACGATCTGCACCGTGTCCCCGAGCTTCTTCGTCATGGCCTGCCAGCCGTCCCAGTCGCCTTCGGCCATGCCGTCTTCCAGGGAGATGAGAGGGTAGCGTTTCGCCCAGGCCTCAAAATATTGGATGAGCTCCTTGGAGGACTTCTGGGGCTTTTTTTCCGCGGCGAGCTGGTAGGAGCCGTCTTTGTAAAATTCGCTCGCCGCTGCGTCGAGAGCGATGAAGACGTCCTCTCCCGGCTTGTACCCCGCCGCTTTGATGGCCTTCATGAGGACTTCCATGGCCTCCTCGTTGGACTTGAGGTTGGGTGCAAACCCGCCCTCATCGCCGACGGCCGTGTTGAGCTCCTTGGACTTGAGGACCTTCTTCAGGTTGTGAAAGACTTCCGCTCCCATGCGCAAGGCTTCCCGAAACGTGGGTGCCCCAGCCGGAACGATCATGAACTCCTGGATGTCCAGGTTGTTGTCCGCATGGGCCCCGCCATTGAGGACATTCATCAGGGGAACCGGGAGCGTGCAGGCCGCGACGCCTCCCAGGTAGCGATACAAGGGAAGCTCGGCTTCGGCCGCCGCAGCCTTCGCAACTGCCATGCTCACGGCCAGGATGGCGTTGGCGCCCAGTTTGGCCTTGTTGTCCGTCCCGTCCAGCTCGATCATGGTGCGATCCAGGCCCACTTGGTCTTGAGCGTCGAAGCCGAGGAGCTTTGGACCGATTTCGTCATTCACATGCTCCACGGCCTTCATAACGCCCTTTCCAAGGTAGCGCTTGGCTTCGCCGTCACGCAGCTCCAGAGCCTCCCGCGAGCCCGTGGATGCCCCGGATGGGACCGCGGCCATGCCCGAATACCCCGAGTCAAGAAAGACCTCGGCTTCGACGGTTGGATTTCCGCGTGAATCCAAAATCTCCCTGGCGATGACATCGATGATTTCGCCCATCGTTTTCCCTCCAATCTATGGGTTAGGGTGGCTGTGACCTGGATCTGTCCTGGAAGCGCGTATCGATCGATGCAACAGCTTAAAGTCTGGGTTGACCCGACCGACCGGTTGCTATTACATTACGAGGTTCCACGCAGCTAATCAACAGAAAGAAAGGATAGGACATGGGAACGACGCTGACGGCAGGAGATCTGCGCAAAGGATTGAAACTGGAGATCGACGGCGATCCTTACATCATCGTAGACTTTGAATTCTCGAAGCCCGGCAAGGGGCAGGCTCTTTATCGCTGCCGGTTGAGGAACATGATCAGCGGGTCTCAATTCGACCGCACGTATCGCTCCGGCGACAAGTTCATGTCGGCCGACCTGGAAGAGCAGGCGATGCAGTACCTGTACAACCAGGGCGACAGCTATCATTTCATGAACACGACCAACTATGAGCAGTTTGAGCTGAGCGCCGATCAGGTCGGTGACGCGAAGAACTTTCTCACCGAGAACCTGATCGTCAGCATGCTGCTTTTCCAAGGAAAGCCGATCGGCATCACGCTCCCCAATTTCGTTGAGCTCAGGGTGGTCCAGTCCGATCCCGGCATCAAGGGCGATACGGCCGCAGGGGCCACCAAGCCCGCGATTATGGAAACCGGATACTCCGTCCAGGTGCCGCTCTTCATCGAGGAAGGCGAGCTTCTGAAGCTCGACACCCGCACCGGCGCCTACGTTGAGCGCGTAAAAGGCTAGACCGCATGAGGGACACGGAGCGGCTCAAAGGCCTGCGTTCGAGCCTTGAGCTGCGAGGTCGGGTCATTCGAGCGGTTCGCGCCTATTTTGAGGGGGAGGGGTTCCTCGAAGTTCAGACTCCGATTCTCACGCGGTGCCCGGCGCCCGAGGCCCATATCGACGCTGTGGCCACAGCCGACTGCGGGTTTCTTGTCACCAGCCCCGAGCTTTACATGAAGCGTCTGCTGGCATCGGGGCTCGAGCGAATCTTCCAGATCACCCCCGTGTTTCGGGCTGGCGAGCTGGGGCGCCTTCATCATCCCGAGTTCACCCTGCTCGAGTGGTATCGACTGGGCTCCGATTACGTGCAGCTCCAATCGGATTGTCGATCCCTTCTGCGACAGGTCTGTGATGCGGTCGGGCGATCCACTGCCTTCCACTATGCTGGAAGAGAGCTCTGGGTGAACGGTCCATGGGAGCGGCTCACCGTTCGGGACGCTTTTTCACGCTATGCTGGCTGGGAGCCCGGATCGGAGGTGAGCCAGGATCGCTTCGATGTGGACCTGGTCGAGAAGGTCGAGCCTCGTTTGGGCTTACCGTCGCCGACAATCCTGTGTGACTATCCGGCCGATCAGGCAGCTCTTGCACGTCTGAAACCGGGTGATTCTGCAGTTGCCGAGCGGTTTGAGCTCTATTGGGCGGGAATCGAGCTGGCCAACGGATTCAGCGAGCTCACGGACCCGGTCGAGCAGCGGGAGCGGTTTGAAAAGACGTTGAAGCTACGCCGTGAAGCCGGTCATTCACCCTATCCCATGCCTGAAGTCTTCCTGGAATCTCTCAACCAGCTTCCGCCCTGCGCGGGCATTGCGCTCGGCATCGACCGGCTGGTGCTCATCCTCGCCGGCGAGAGCCATCTCGACCGTGTGGTCGCTTTTCCACCGTCCTCGGAAGAGCCATGCCCCTCGAATCGGTGCTGAATGGGGAGCGAGCCGAGTCCGAACGGAGTACCATCCAAGATCGTTCAGGTATCAGTGTTCAGGTCTTGCCGTTGAATGGTCAAAATACGCCATGCTAGCAAAGGAGACGAACGATCGCTGCGAATCCACCGTGGCATAGCTGTGGTGCAGCATCTTGCCGCTCGCTCGGCCCTCAAGGATCTTTGCCAGCATGTACAGCGGACCCACACCACAGACTTTCCGGCGATTGCGCTCCCTCTCGATACGGTGCATGAACCCGACCGCATCGCAGCGCTCGAGATCCTCGATGAGCAGTCGATCCGCGGCCAAATGCTCGGTGACCGTGCCCATATCGGGCTCGAAGGGGTCCCCGTAACGGGGGCCAACATGGGCCAGGTCCACACTCGCCATAAACCCCACGGATCGCCCGGGCTCTGCTGCCAGCTGTCGGAGCAGCTCTGCTGTTTCGTCAATAAACGCCTGCTCCTCAAGCCATTCCTCATGAGAGAAGGCGCACAGGACCGGGACAATGCGTGCGTGGGGCTGATAGCATGCGAGAAAGATCGCCTGGAATTCGATGGAATGCTCTCGTGCGTGGTTGAACTCGCTCGCATGGAGATCTCGCCTCATCCCGTGGGTCAAGGCTTCGGCAAAGGTGCGATCGCAGGCCACCGTCCCCAATGGGGTCTCGAAATCCTTGGCCGTCAGGCTGAAGAGATTGACAATCGGCTCATGGCCGGTCCCAAGAATGACCCACGTGTCGGGCGCGCGCGATTCCGCGATGGTCTTGTAGGCGTGGGCGAAGCACGGACCGCCGGCTTGCAGGTCGATATGAGGTGCAACAATACCCACAAGGCTGTTTGGGGGGGTGGCGGATGATGGGCCGATTGCGCCGGGACCGCCGAGCTCTTGGGCAAAGAACCCGTTCAGCTGACGGCGCAATTGAGCCGGCTCTTCTGGATAGCTCCTCCCGTTCAAATGCATACGGCGAATCGGGTCCTCCAGGAAGCCTGCTATCGCGACGCGCGCGAGCTCCTCGAATCGCTGACTGTCCAGGAACGAGGCCTTGTCCAGGGCGTCGACGATCTCCTTGAGCTTCTCTGTGTAGAGAATCTCGCCCGTCGCGCGCAAAAAAAGCTCCTGAAGGTCGCGAAGGGAGTGCTGACCATCCATCCGCGTCAGCAGCAGCAGCAGGGGCTTGGAAATGACCAGGGGCGTGTCGCAGAAGCCCATTCGGTCACGCAACAGGATCATTTCTTGATTCTCATGCTCGAAAGGTACCGCCTCAAGCCCGTAACGCAGTTTGGGATATTCCATGGGGGGAGCCTCTCCCTTTCCGTAGATTTTAGTGTTACGCTTTTCTACAATATAATCCACGCTCATAGGTACTGAAACATCCTGATCATGACGAAGGGGAAGAAATGCCGTTCGCTGAAAGTCTGAAATGCGCGAGTGGCTCGGCTCTCAACCATTCAGCCTCTCGTGGGGCATGATTCTCAATCGAGGGCTGCAGGAGGGATTGTGCTTGACTGTACACCCATTCGGTGGGAAAAGGTTGACTGACCAATCATCATGTGATACGGGTTCGATAGATCTATGATGTTGTTATCATGACATTTTCTGTTTTCCTTATGCTTCTAAGGATGATCATCGCCTCCATGAGTTTTCCGCGCCTTACCATTGGTCTTGTGATCTTTCTTTCCAGTTGCGCGAGCCTCGGTGTCCACCCGGATGGCCTCCGAGAGTATGCGCTCATGTCGCCTAAGAGCGTTTCGCTTGGCCGCTCAGAAGCGTACTATGATTACTTGAGCGCTCAGATCGATCTCAGGGCCAATCAGGTCGGTTCTGCGGTAGAGGCCTACAATCGCGCCCTGAAGCGGGATCCTCACAATCCCGTGCTGCTCACCGAGCTTGCCTCGCTATATGTGCGCCAGGGCAAAATCGAGAATGCGCTCCGCTTGGTGCTCGAGGCCACGGCTGCGGACCCGGAGAACGAGCAGGGATTCATGCTCCTGGGGCAGATCTATGCCGGGACGGGTCAAATTGGGCCGGCCATCGACACCTATGAGCGGGTTATCGCCATCGATCCCGAAAATGAAAGCGCGTACCTTCTGCTCGGCGCGCTGTATGCTCAGGAAGGACGATTTGGGAAAGCGATGGAGGTTTTCGACGGACTTCGGAAGCTGCTCCCGGATAACCCTGTTGCCCTTTACTATAAAGCGCGCGTGTTTCTCGACATCAAGTTTTACGATCAAGCGGAGAAGATTTACAGGGAAGTCCTTGCGATGGACCCTTCGTTTGAGAACGCGCTTCTGGATCTCGCCTATATTTACGAGGTGACGGATCGAAACAGGGAAGCCGAAAAGACCTACCAGCGGATCCTTGCTTTCAATTCCGGCCATGTGCAGGCGAGGACCCGGTTGGGCAATTTGCACATGCGGGAGGGAAAATCTGAGGCAGCTCTCCAAGATTTTGAGCAGTTGCTGCATGTGAATCGTAAGGATATGGAGAGTCGGCTGAAAATTGGCATCATTCATTTGCAGCAGAAGAATTACGAAGAAGCCATCAATGCATTCAGGCATCTCCTTCAGGAGCAGCCGCAGTACGACCAGGCTCTCTATTACCTGGCGTCCACCTACGACGATAAAGAGGATGAAGACCAGGCGATTTTGAGCTTTCGCCTGATCGCTCCGAGCAGCCCGCTTTGGATGACGGCTCAGATTCGCCTCGCCCTGATCTTTTCAAAGATGAAGGATTATGAAAGCGGGGTGCGGGTGCTTCAAGATGCTGCTGCCAAGCAGCCCGACGCCCCCGATCCCTATCTGTACCTCGCCGCCATGTACGAGGAGCAGAAGCGCTTTGATGAGGCTTTGAGAATGCTCGACAAGGGGCTTGACCTGGTCCCTCAGGATCCGGATCTGCTCTTTCGGAGAGGCGTCATTCTGGACAAGCTCGACCGCAAGCAGGAGGCGGTCGAAGCGATGCGTAAGATCCTGGCCGTTGAGCCCAAGAATGCCAACGCGCTCAATTTCATCGGCTACACCTACGCGGAGATGGGGATCAACTTGGCCGAAGCGAAGCAGCTCATCAAGGCTGCTTTGGAGGTGGAGCCCGAAGACGGCTATATCATGGACAGTCTGGCCTGGGTGCACTACAAACAGGGCCAATACAAAAAAGCTCTTGAAATCATTCAGGAGGCCATCAAACTCGTTCCCAAGGATCCGGTCATCCACGAGCATCTCGGTGATATCTACAAGGCATTGGGAAAAAAGCACAAGGCATTGGACGCCTATCGGAAGGCGATCGAATACCAGCACACGGAGCCGGACAAGATCCGATCGAAAATCGAGATGCTCTGATGAAGGTGTACCGCTCAAAACTGCTTGTGCTTGGGATATTCCTGCTTGCGCTGTCCGCCTGTGCCGGTCCGGCGGCGAGGAGAGGGATTGCGCCCGGCTGGTCCGAGACGCAGCGTTCGAAGATTCAGGAGCGTTCTGATTTTTGGAGAAGCTATCAGGCGACGCTGCATGTGACCGCGGAAACCGAAAAGGGCCGGGTGCAGCGGCTTAAGACCCTTGTCTTGGCGGTTCCCCCGGATAGGTTTCGAATGGAGGCTATGAGTCCGTTCGGCAGTACGGTTGCTCTGCTCCTCGTTGAGCCCTCCGGGGCCAGCTTGTGGGTTCCTTCGGAGCAAGCGCTGTTGACGGCGGAGCATGCCGAGCTCTTGCTCAAACAAGCGATTGGCATTCCTTTACCGGTTGCGCCTTTTGCCTATTGCCTCGCTGCGGCCATCCCCCCCGACCAGTTGAAAGGGGCTGTCGTCGGACAGCAAGAGGAGGGATTTGTGCTTCAGACCGAGGAGCCTCGGCATGGTTGGTCATTCTCGTGGCATTTCGTGAACGGTTCGCTCGCTCTCAAGAAGCTGACGGTACGAGGCGCCGAGCGCGAGTACTCGATTACCTATGACCCTCCGGTCGATGCAGAGGTCACCGCGGTGCCGAAGAGAATCAGCGTGGCGACGGCGGAAGGGCAGATTGATGTGAAGGTCGATCAAATCAAGAGCGCTCCTTCACTGCAGGAAGCCGCTTTTCAGGTGACGCTTCCGTCGAGCGTGCGGCGGATTGATCTGGGCCACGGAACATGGAAGGGAAAGGACCTCTAGCGCGTCGTTTCCTCGTGGACGCGATGCTCGGGAAACTGGCCAGATGGCTGCGATTGTTGGGCTTTGACACGGTGTGTCGTCGCTTGACTGGCTGCAAGGATCTCGATGCCTGCGAAGCCGAAAGACGCGTTCCCGTCACGCGCAGCCAACGTTGGTGCGGCCGCAAGGGGGTTGTTTGCCTTGCCGCCAACGAGACCCCGGCTCAGTTGAGGGAACTGCTGCTCAGGCTGGAAATCGAGCCTTCGGAGGCGCGGTTTTTGAGCCGTTGCGTCGTTTGCAATGAGGAGCTGGAGGAGGTTCCCAGGGATGTGTGCCAGGGATTTGTCCCGGATTATGTGTTTGCGACAAGCGAGGCCTTCTCCCGTTGCATCGGCTGCGGCAGGGTTTACTGGCGAGGGACTCATCCGGCGCGGATGATAGAGCGGTTCCTGGGGGTCGTCGAGGGAACCCGGCTTGAAGGGTGGGTCCCGCGGGTCGGTGGCGAGAAAGAGCTGATGTAGGCTCGTGAATGGAAATCCTGGCACCACGACCGGCCTTCGCGCCTGGCGTGTGCTTCAACGCACTGAGAGACACCTGGGATACAGACGGCTCGATTGGGGTGAGATGATGCTGGGGCTCATCGTCAAAGACAGGAGGATGCAATGAAGGGGATCGTCGGGAAGATGATTAGAATGGCAAAAAGTCTTGGATATTACGGACTTCAATATGGCTACTCCAATCTCCACGGTGTCCTGCGCTTCTTCAAGGTGCAGATGCAGAATTGGAAGAAGTGCGGCGTGCAGAAGCGGGTTCATAAAGCCTACAGCGGACTCGGTGCCGAGATCTATGCCCTCTACAAACAGGGGGCCG